>NZ_JBBBVQ010000010.1:0-224030 GCF_037199735.1 Oryzifoliimicrobium ureilyticum
TCAGGCTTTGCGGCATGACCGCCCCCTTCGTCCTTGATGGGGCGATGAATGGCGTCGCCTTCAAAGCCTATGTCGAGCAGGTTCTTGTCCCCACGCTCACCCCCGGCGACATCATCATCATGGACAATCTACCTGCCCACAAGACCGAGGGTGCCCGCCTCGCCATCGAAGCCGCCGGATGCAGCCTGCTGTTCCTGCCACCCTACAGTCCAGACTTCAATCCGATTGAGAATGCCTTTTCCAAACTGAAGGCAGCGCTCAGGGCAAAGGCCGAGCGTTCCATCGAAGGCCTATGGAACACGGTTGGCGAAATCGTCAAAATCTTCACGCCGAATGAGTGTGCCAATTACTTCGCTGCCTGCGGATATGATCCGGATTAAAGTGGACGCGCTCTAGTAGCTTCTGCAGGCCCGATCATAGTTAAAAAAAGAGGCGCCAAATGGCGCCTAAAGCAATGACTAATTTTGTGTGAAAGCCGCAGACTAAGCAGCTAAGGCTTCGCTCGTGCGGCGGCGTCGCAAATAGACGGCAAGACCGCCCATCGCCAGCGCCCCGATACCAGCTCCTGCCTCGGGACCCGGAACAGCAGCAACTTTCTGCACAGACGCCATGGACACACCGTTTCCGCCGCGGACAGTCACTGCCGTCGTCAATGCATAGAGACCGCTCTTGCCTGTCACGCTAAAAGCAAAGGATTTCATCCCTACCGACGTCAAATCCAATCCTGCGATGTACTTCGGAAGGAACCGACCACTCACGAATTCAGTAAGCAAGGCGGCGCCTTTCACCGAGGATGCGGCGCCACTCAGCGTCAAATTCAAAATGTAGTTGCCAGGACCCAAGGTCAAAAAGCCCGAGTTGGTACCGAAGCCAGAGCCCCTGCCCGAGGCACTAGCGCTTGTCGTGACGCTTTTGACAGTGGTGGCAGGTGCAGGCGCAGCAAGGACCGGGCCGGCAAACGCCATCACAGCTGCGAGTATCAGATACCTGAATTTCATAGTATATCATCCCCCAAGAACCGAATTTACTTAAAGCGCAGACCTTTACTAAGAGCGCGCTAGAGAGGACGATTAACTTTCCGTTAATATAAAGTCAACAATATCAAAAGGAATACGGAGGAACTTCATAAGTATCGTGAATACTTAAAACTTGAATATTACTTTGAAAAGCCCAATCATTATTCCGCCTCTGACAATCTCTAAAGAACAGCGCTAACCTCAAACTACGTGTTTGAGCCGCTTTCAGCGCGGTTAAGTCTGTAGATCAAGCGAGGCAGCAAAGGTATCGATGGCCTCGGATGCACCACCGCCGTGACCGCGGCAAGCCAAAAGCCACAACCTCAATCGCAAACCCTTATTCCCAAAGCGTCGATCCACGTTACTCGCATCAATCGCGTCAGCGACATTGATTGAGCGCTTTATTTCTGTTGAGGCCTCCCGATTTTTGCCGTGACCTTCATGTTTTGCTCTGTCTGGAGTTGGTCAAGCGAAAAGAAAAGTGTCACCGCGACGATGATCGCCATCCCTGACAGAGGAAGCACCAAAAATTCGGAAAAGATATTACTCGCTAGGATTACAGCAATCTGTGTTGCCGCGATCATGGCGAATGCCGTGTAAGTTGGCTTTTGAATACGACGCCTCGATACCGAAAATTTGATGATATACAGGAAGGTAAAGATTGGCATGATCACTGCCCATGCGACGGTTGCGACGCGTTTGATGTGGGCAGAATCCAGCGGCTCTTCAGCGGGAAGCAGATGGAAAAAAAGCGGAAGCATCAATGAGAGGACAATCTGCGTGAGGTAGGGCGGCCAAACCATAATGGCGTAATCGGGGCCGCGTGCAACGCCTGCATTCAAGCTGCGCGAAGCAAGCAGTGAACTCCATGACTTTAAGCAGAATATGATGGCATAAACGCTGGCGATCGTGAACGCGATCGAAGCCATGAGGTGAATTTCCGATATCCTACCTGTTCTCAGCAATTCTGAAATAAGTGAGAAATTGTTGGGTAGATCAAGGAGGTCAGGAAGAAGCAATAGAAACCAAAGGCCTCCAACCAGACCCTGCCATCTAATTCGCTCCGATATAAAAATTAGGAGGGCAGTACTCCCCAGGCATGAGGCAACTGTAGTCCAGACGACAACAGGTCGCTCAAGAGTGACAATATTTGCCTGACTCAATGCGATTGCCAGCCCATAACTCTGAAAAGCAGCCAGCAAAAGTGCGCCTATGCGCACCACCATTTCAGTTACGTTATGAGGGGTGGCAGCCCCCCGAAATGCGTTGATCCTGAAGAAGAAAAGCTTGAAACATTCAACAAGGCCTGCAGCCAAAAGAAGAGGCGTAACGCCCAGTGCAAGGACTGAAAATCGTGCAGTTACCGAAAAGCCGGAAAGTTGCTGCGAACGGGAAAGTGCACTGACATCGACACCCGGGAATGGAATATGACAGAGCACAATATAGAAAAGGCCCGCCAAGATGAGCGCGATGAAAGGTCTTGCCATTCCTAACTTCCCCCAATCTTGAGGAGCGAATTATGGCTGAGTTTCAAGGCGTCAAGGCGTATGCCGCCCATCGCGGCACGGTGCGCGCAAAAAATAAGGGGCCGATCGACAATCCCGGTCTGCGACAGCTCCTGCCGGTTTATCGCGAAAAGTTCAAACGATAACTGCCTTTATCTTACAGCTCATGCGTGCTTTATAGCCAGCGCTCATCAAAACCTCCCGCTCATGGCGTTGCAACTGACATGACCCCAGACGATATAAGACTTCTACTGACTGCAGCAGGCGGAGTGATCTTCCTCGTCGCACTGATCATATCCCGTATTCGACTTCACCCGCTCATTGCACTGATGATCACGTCGGTCTGCGTCGGCCTTCTAGCCGGAATGCCGGCAGATAAATTGATCAAGGCAATAGAAACCGGGGCTGGCAACACCCTTGGAGGCGTTGGCCTTGTCGTTGCCTTGGGCGCGATGCTCGGCAAGTTACTCGCCGATGCCGGCGTCACTGAGGGTATTTCGGACCTCATCATCCGCAGAACGCCGACACGGCTCCTGCCTTGGGCTATGGCAGCGGCCGCCTTTGTGGTGGGCATTCCTATGTTCTTTGAGGTCGGGCTTGTCGTACTCCTTCCTTTGATTTTCAGCGTCGCACGTAAGTTGGATTCCGCTTCTGCCGTCAAAGGCTCTGCTTATGTCTACGTGGGCGTGCCGGTCATTGCTGCACTTGCCGCTATGCACGGCATGGTGCCGCCACATCCCGGTCCGCTCACGGCCATTGCAGCGCTAAAGGCGAATACTGGCGCGACCATGCTGTACGGCTTCATCGCGGCCATTCCCGCCATAGTCCTTGGAGGTCCGGTCTATGGCGCGTTCATTACGCCCAGACTGAAAGTCAAACCCGATCAAACACTCATCGACCAGTTTTCCCCACCAACAGAGGATACCGGGAAAGGCTCTTCCAACGCGCCTGGCCTTGGGCTCAGTCTCTTTACGGCTCTTTTGCCTGCAATCCTGATGCTCTCCAATGCAATCGCGGAATTGATCCTTCCGAAAGAATCTCCCGTCTTGCAGCTCACCAGCTTCGTCGGAGAACCCACGATCGCGATGTTGATCGGTGTGGTATTCGCAACGTTGATTTTGAAAGCTGCCCGAAGTGAAGGGACAGAAGCCCTGCGAAAGGCGATGTCCGCGAGCGTCAAACCCATTGCGAACGTCCTTCTGATCATCGCTGGCGGAGGCGCATTCCAGCGCGTTCTGACCGATGCTAAAGTTGGTGATGCGATTATGCACATGAGCCAGCAGTTCTCTGTCTCGCCTATCGTCCTTGGATGGGTAATATCCATGCTGCTGTCGGTCTCCACAGGCTCAGCTACAGTGGGCATTGTTGGCGCATCAGGGCTTATTGCCCCGCTTGCTGCCGGCGCGACAATGAACGTGCCTTTGCTCGCACTGTCGATCGGGTGCGGATCGCTGTTTTTCAACTATGCCAACCATGCGGGCTTCTGGCTGGTCAAGGAATCCTTTGGCATGACAATGGGAGAAGGAACCGCAACAATCTCCGTCATCCAGTCGATCGTCTCGATTATCGGCCTAGTTATGGTGCTGCTGATGAACTTGCTGCCGCCTCTGATTTAGAATGACCATTCGCTCCAGGAGATGGCAGCAGCAGGACCGAGCTAAAGAAGATAGCCAAGCTTGATACTGTTAAAAGTTTTAGCGCATTTAAATGGATCTGCTCAAATGTCGGACCCTCTAATTCTCAAGTGACTTTTGAAACGCCTCAGCGGATTTTTTGGTGTTCTTTGCCGCTTCGGTGAAACCTTCAGGCATTGCAAGAGCTCGTGAAATCAATGCTTTTGCATCCGCCACGTTACCCAGCTTTACCTTAGCTTCGGCCTCGCCAATGAAAGACTTCGCTATCTGCACGTCCAACGCGTCTGACTGCCCGTAAACGTAGGTCGATGTCACCTTCTCGAATGTCTGAAATGAGGCTTCCCATCTCTCCAGATCCTGCTGAAGGAAACCGACATTAACGAAGGATGCAGCGACGTAAATACCGGTGGTGAGATCCAGTGAGTTCTGAAAGGTCCCGGTTAACTCCCGGTAAGTGTTAATAGCCTCCGCCGTCCTGTTTTGGTCTCTTAAAAGAGTCGCCTTGCTGTACATGGCGACCGCGTACAGCCGCGAAGACGCCAAATCATCAGCCCTTGGCGGTCTGCTTAGGATGAAGTCGTAATTCTTGAAGGCTTTATCGATCTCTCCCTTGCCTTCGAAGTCGGCAGCAGCCTCGATAAGCTTATAAATAACCGGCGTTGTAAGTGATGGTTCGAATTGGCTATCACCATCGGATGTTTGATAAAGGTATCGGAAGCCACCGTGCGCGAGCCAAGCAATCACGGCCAATGCGATCACGCAGCCAATGACCAGCGCGTAGAGGATGCGTTCATCACGCTTTCGAAAGGCCTCTGCCCTTGCTTCCAGTTCTCTCGCTCGGGCTGCCTCGCCGTGCCAGTAATCCCACGTCGTGACAACCTTCTCTTTGTATAATGAGAGTGCGACAGGATCAGCGAGCATATGCACATCGTCGAGGCCGAGTTCCCCAGTGATCACATCAAGCTGCGCAGGCGTAACGGATGCAGGATGATCAATGAGAATCGAAATGATGCGATTTGCTAACGCGGGTCTGAGAGGAAAAGGCCATGAACCAACTTGGTCGGCCAGCCAAGACCGTAACGGGTTCACGTCTTCCTTCTGAAGCTCGAGCAGAAGGCCGTCAAAGAAGTGATCCTCGTCAAACGAAAAGGGAGCGTCTTGATCGTCCTCGCTTTCCTGACTTTCCAGCAATTCCACTCTGGTAATTCGCGCCGCCACGTCCTGATCGACAATCTCTCGATCGGTCCCCTCATCAGCATCTCGATTTTCCTGCGAGAGCGTCTTTGGATCTTCGGCGGCTTGTGGCGGTTCTTCTGAAAAATCAGGCCCGTCCGAAAGGCCTGAAGACAGATGCGGAAGTCCAGTCCGGTCTTTTCGGAGAGCTAAGGCCCTTTGGTAACAGTCGTTCAGCTTTTGAAAGCCTACAGGGTCGGTGTCTGGGCGAACCTGCTTTAGCTTTTTTGCATAGGCACGCTTTATCTGCCTCTCATCGGCATCCGGTTGTATGCCAAGCGCGACAAACGGATCCATCACCGTTTCTCGATACGATCAAGATCGATCTCAATGAGCTTGCGGACTTCTGCTATCCGCCGGTCATCCTGACTTTCGAGAATGGACTTGAATGCAAGTATCATATCCGTGAGCATATCTCGGTGATCCAGATACTCTTCAAAAACGCGTTCGGCACGAGCGATGATTTGCAGGTTTTCGTGGCGTGCTCGGGGATGCACCTTAATCGCGGAAAGCTTTTCTAGACTCGCGCGCAACTCTTCCGGCGTCATTGCGCCTGGTGTCCGCTCGAATATCAATTCATGAACTTCGCCGGTCCCTGTTACGGTTGTTTCAACCTGAAGAACCCCATTGATGTCGTAGGTGTACCTGACCTGGATTGAACGCGCTTCCGGGTCGTTGGAGCTCGGAAGAGGCACTTCGAGAGACCCCAATAGAATGTTTTTTTCTACCCGAGGGCTCTCGCCCTGGTACACTTGGCATCGGATAAGCTGCTGGGTTTCGCTTATCGGATAGAACGTCTTTTCTCGACTGACGGGCACAGTTGTCCCGCGATTGATGATCGGTTCGAAGTAACCGTCATGAAACACGTTCTGAGGGTCTCGACGCATGACCTCTAGTCCAAGCGTATAGGGACAGACATCGGTGAGTATAATTTCTTGCAGGGCTTCGTTGCGATCCTTCAATCCACTTGCGACCACCGCGCCATGTGCAACGACTTCATCTGGATTTACCGTGCGTAGCGGCAATTTGCCAAGCAACCGTGTAACCATCTTGACGACCAACGGCATGCGGGTTGCCCCGCCGACCAACACAATCTCGTCGAGCTCCTGGCCGGAGAGGTTTGCATCACGAAGCGCCCGCTCCAGAGGAAGTCGCATACGCTGGACAAGAGGCGTGGAAAGCTCTGCAAACTGCTCTTGATTGAACTCCCAAGAATAGTCTTTTCCAGAAAGAGAAAGCTTCAGCTCGACAGTATCGCTTGTACTAAGCTTGGCTTTCAAAAGGTCGAGGCGACGCCGCATCTGTAGCTGATCTGCCGGAGGCAGACGTTGATAGTCTAGGCCAAGGTCGCTCGCAGCGCGATCAACCAGCAAATCAAGAAAATCATTGCCTCCAAGAAAATTGTCGCCCGCAGTGGCATGCACCTCGACGACGCCATCAAAAATCTCAACGATGGAAACGTCGAACGTTCCGCCGCCCAAATCGAAAACCAAGAAGCGAGCCTCGCGGTCGCGTTTTTCGAGACCGTAGGCAAGTGCAGCGGCCGTTGGCTCATTGATCAAACGCTCTACCTTCAGCCCGGCGAGCTCGCCTGCGATCCTTGTCGCATTCCGTTGGGCATCAGAAAAGTAAGCAGGAACTGAAATGACGGCTTCGGTCGGCCGTTCTCCTGTCGCGGCTTCGGCATCCGCCATCAAGCTGCGCAGGATGAACGAGGAGAGCTCTTCTGCACGAAAAGACTTCTGGCCCAATTGGGTTTCTCGCGACGTGCCCATCCAACGCTTGAAGGCACCGACGCTTCTGTCCGGGTGCGTAATTAATCTGTCGCGCGCCGCTTCGCCTACGATGATGCCGTCTTCGTCAAGGCTAACGAATGACGGGGTAAGAAAGGACCCCGATACGTTGGGGAAAAGGACGCGATTTCCAGAAACATAAGAGCCAATAAGCGAATTTGTCGTTCCAAGATCGATACCGACAATCATCCATGAGCCTCAAAATAACAAACAATGAGAGCAATCTTTCTTTCGACTGCAATTTATAGTGCGTCAAACGAAGTCGACAATATTGGAAAGCCAAGCTCATCAAAGCTTTCTTGAAGTGTTCACGAGGCAGCGCCCTCTGCAAGCGTGATGCACTCCAATTGGCCGCCCGACCTTCCCCATCGAGGCCAAGAAACGCGATGTGCTTCTTCGGGATTGTCCGACTGTCACAAACCTGAAGTCCAGCAGCTTTTTATCGTGCGTTCTCAGAAGTTTGTCAGCGATCGTACGCAAATCTTCGACTCGTGAAAAAAGACTATGTTCCGCCGCCGCCTATAATAATTAGGCACGGACGGCTGAGTGGTTCGTAATGCTCCGGCCTCATGACCAGGAGAACAAGTGCGTGGCAATTCCACACCAATCCAGTATGAGCAACAAACTGCTGGCAATACTTCCTGAAGCAGATTATCGCGAGGTCGCCAAGGATCTGGAATACGTGGCCCTGCCGCGCGGCGCCGTCCTTGGCCAGACTGATAAGCCAATCGACTATATCTACTTCATTACATCGGGCATCGGTTCGGTCATGATCAGAACTCCGGAAGGAAACCGCGCGGAAGCGGGGCTCTTCGGGTTCGAAGGATACGCACCGACATCAGCGATCGGCGAGGTGCGAACCTCCCCGCATGATGTTGCCATGCAGATGGATGGCGGTGCCTATAGAATGCACTTCGATGCATTCCGCACGAACATCGAGCGATTTCGAAGCCTGTTCAGGATCGTGGTGCGGGCCATGGAGGCATTCAACATTCAGGTCTCTTATACGGCTGCATCAAACGCGGTCCACGATGTCAATGTGAGGTTGGCGCGCTGGCTTCTAATGTGCCACGATCGCGTTCCAAGCAATGAGCTTGCCCTTACCCACGATTTTCTTTCAGTGATGCTTACAGTTCGTCGCCCAAGCGTGACGACCTCCCTTCATGTTCTCGAGGGCAATGGCTTTATTAAAGCCCAAAGAGGCAACATCACGATTAGAAATCGGCGTGCGCTTGAGGAGTTTGCTCACGACGCCTATGGGCGACCCGAGGAAGAGTATCGCCGCTTGATGCAGGACCTTTTCTAAGGATCTCCCAGCAGGATAAGCGCCCGCTCAATGAAAGCTTCCTGAATCAGTGCTTGACCTCCAAGTGCCAATTCCACCTTGACCAGCCGTCTTGCGCGCACCTTGGTAAGCTCAGGCTGCACTCGTTTGCGAGCGCATGATCAGCATCGACGCGACTTGCCGGTTGAGCCACGGAAAAAACTTTTGGCGGCCAATGCAATTTAACGGTTGCGCAACGAAAACTCTCGATTGTGCAGATAACTTGTTCTTGCATGAAGCGGGAAGGCACGCCTTTGCCTCGCAGATGCCACTGCGAAGGTCGGCATGATGGTTGTGAAAGCCTATGTCCTTTATCGATCGCCTCCTGCAGGGTCGCAAGATCGTCACGAAGGTGCTGCTCTTTGTTGTTCCATTCGTCTTGTTGATTGCCGGTATCGGCCTTGCAGGCTACCACACCGCGAAAACGCTGAATGGGCACATGACCGTCACGCGCGCGACGATCGAAAACATCAGCGATTTCGAAAACCTTCAAGCCGCGCTTCAAAATTTTACCGATACTCCTGACGATAAGAGCTGGCAGATGCTGAATGACGCGATTTCACGTCAGGCAGTTGGAGTGGAAAACCTTGATCGGCTCGTTCAATCGCCTGAGGATCGGGGTCGATTGTCAGCCGTGACGGCTCTGGCAGCGCAGATGCGTCAGAAGGCGGACCGTCTTTGGACCGTCAAGCAGTCGCGTGACAACAATAGCGCTTCCATTACCAGCAATATCAAGGATATCGGAAACCTCGGCACGACCATCGACAAGCGCGTCGGAGACATTCGCAAGCAGTTCGAAAACAAGCAGCGATTCGCCAAATCTGCCGTCCTGGAATCGTATGCATACAAGTCGATTGCAGATCGGCTTGAGAATTTGCGCGCTGCAATGAAGGGCGCAACGAGCGACGACGGAGCTGTGCAAACCGCGGCCCTCTACGTCGATCCGTTGATCAAGGAATTCGATAAGGTCCGTCCGCTGGTCGCCGCAAAGATCATGAGCGGCCTTGATCCTGTGTTGGCAAGCGCCAAGCAACTTCAGACTATTACTGTCCAATCGGGAGATATTGGCGCAAAGGCGCAAAATGTACGCACTGCGACCGACGCTTTGTTGCATTTCCAAACTGATCTTCAGGCGAAGATCGTCAAGAAGTCCGGCGATGCGGCCGATCGCTTTGTCGGTCTTGAGGCGGAAGTGGATGCAACCCGGGAACTTGCCGAACAAGTGGACCACTCATCCGCTATGATCAACCTTCTGACGCTTCATATGGAGCGGCTGCGCGCACAACTGGATGCTGGCGCACAACAGCAAGTTCTTGAAGATATTGCAGAGCTCAAGACGTCCGCCGCGAAGGTGTCTGAGCTCGGCGCCGCCGATAAGGACCTCAAGGCGTTTTCTTTGAGCTTGGAAGCACCCTTGGCAGCACTCTCCAAAGAAGGCGCTTTGCTGGTATCGATCGAAAGCGACTGGCGCACGGCCCGCACTGAAGCCATCGAGACCCTGAAGCAAGGCATGGTGAGCCTGAAAAACTTCGTGGCACAGGCGCAGGAAGTTGGGAAGCAGGATAGCGAACGATCCGCGACTGTGTCGGTGGTCGCCATGATTGTCGGAACCTTGCTGGCAATCGCAGGTGGCTTGATGCTGGTCGAGACCTTACGGGGTCCGCTGCGCCGGGTGACGGAAGTCATGAAGCGCCTTGCTGATGGCGATCTCAACGTTGCGATCGAAGGACGCGAGCGCGGCGACGAGATCGGCGATATGGTAAGATCCGTCAGCGTATTTCGCGATGCGGCGGTCGAAAACATTCGCCTCGAACAGGAGGCCAATGCAGCACGTGAACTTTCGACCGCAGAGGCTGAACGCCGCGCGGCAGATCGCGCCCGTATCGCAAGCGAACAACGTCACGCCTTGAATGCTCTGAGCGATGTCCTCAGCAGACTTGCGGAAGGTGACCTTGAGCGCAACATGGAGGACACTCTTCCCGAAGACTTTATCGAGATGGCCCACACCTATAACAAGGCCGTGGAGGCGCTGCGCGCCACCCTTGCCGACGTGAGGGCTGCCACGGATGAAATAGACGCAGGCACCGGCAATCTCGGCGCGGCTGCCGATGACCTTGCTCATCGGACGGAACAGCAGGCAGCCGCGTTGGAACAAAGTACGCGCGCGCTGCAGCATTTGAGCGAGATCGTCAAATCCACAGCCCACAGCGCGCAGAAGACATCGTCTTCGGTCAATGAAACTGAGGAATTTGCAGTGCGCTCGGGCGCTGTCGTGGCACGGGCAGTCGATGCAATGGGTGACATCAGCCGATCTTCAGCAAAAATCGGAACAATCATCGGCGTCATCGACGAGATTGCCTTTCAGACCAATCTTCTCGCCTTGAATGCAGGCGTTGAGGCGGCACGCGCTGGTGAGGCAGGTCGCGGCTTTGCCGTCGTTGCGCAAGAGGTTCGTGAACTGGCACAGCGTTGTGCCGGCGCGGCACGGGAAATCAAGCAATTGATTTCGGCAAGTTCCGATCAGGTCAACCAAGGTGTCCACTTGGTGGAAGAAACCGGCCAAGCTCTATCTCAGATCATTACGCACGTATCTGATGTGCGCAAACTTATCGGCACGATCTCCGCATCTACCACCGAACAGTCGACAGGCATCGACGAGGTTACCCGCGCCATGCATCAGGTGGAACACATTACGCAGCGCAATGCCGCCATGGTCGAGGAAACCAATGCGGAAATCCACGGCCTTAGACATCAGGTGGAGTTGCTCGCTGACAAGATCAGTGGCTTCCGCACAGGTCATCCCGCGCCCCATCGCCAGGGCTCCTCATCGAGGGACAGTCACGTATATGCCGCTTGATGGACAACGGCGTGGATGAAGCGCCTTTGTTCCCTGATGTGGTGTACTTCCGATCAGGAATCTCACGCTCTCCTCAAGCATTGACGGCGCAGACAGCCCCTCGAGCGACAAGGAATATGTGATCGCCTGCATGATCCTCAAACCGGCTGCGGACGTCCAGCACTTCCCTGTAGACTGAGAACGTCACAGACCGATCACTTTTTCTAAGACAACGAAACTTGCCGCCATGATGAGCATTATGTGATGCGCTTTGCGACCTATATCGTAAAGGTTCTCGTTGTGAGGCTTCGAATGCAATTCTTTAATGACCGCGTCCTTGGTCCTGATTCTGTAAAAGTACTGTCTGATGCCCTGAATGAATGGCTCTTGCGGCATGGTGTTGCCAAGCAATCAGAAGATGCAGCGCTTGCGGCAAGCGTGTTTCTTGTCCTCTTCAGTGAAGGCAATGTCACGGTCCCAGAGCTGCGCGCAGCTGCCCAAAAACATAAATGGCTTGGCAACGACGCTTTGTTTCAGCATTGAGAACGTAGCGGCCGCAGGTCAAAACTGGACCTGCACCCGAGCATCTACATCTCATCAAGCAAATCTAAAAACTTGCCTTGAAATCGAGGTCATTTCCGGCACAACAGCTTGGTTAAACCCTGCTCGAAGTTAGAGATCGCCGCCAAAGCGAAACCCGCCGAATAAAGATCGTATCACTCTGGCGAGCGACATGTGGGTCGGTGCACCTTGACCGATGGCTTTATAGCCCGCTTCGGATAGGGAGAACGTCACATCATTCCGGCCCTCCCGCCGGATCATGTATTGCATGTTCAATGCCCGATGAATGACCCCAGCATCATCGGATGTCCAGGGCAACTGCGAAGCGGGAACGCGTGATGCGCCTGCGTCGTAAAGCGTCTGAAGCAACTGTCGTAAATCGGTCGATGTCACATAGATCCTAACAGCGGAAGCCTCGCTGGCTGGTGTGAGAATACAAACACCCCTTCGCTTCCGCTCATTGAACTCGATCATGACAATAAATGATCGCAGCGTCCACTGAAGCTGCTTCTGAAAGACACGAAAATGTGAATTTGAAAGCATTTCCAAAATTTAGATAGGCCACTATCTATGTCTATGTTAATTATAATGCGCCGGTCTGCTGCGGAGGTGCGGTAATGACCGAGATGGAGGATATCATGCGTTTAGTATTGTCAGCAGTCCTGAGTGTGGCGCTGGTGGGTTCCGCCGGAATGGCGTTCGCACAACCGCTCTATTCGAGCGATGATGGGGCCGACAGTAATCACGCAACGCCACATGAAGTACAAGCTTACAAATCCGTGACGCCGCATCAGGTCGGACCTGTAATGTATTCGGATGACGGTCCCGCCGATACGAATTTTGCGACGCCACATCCCGTAGAGCATGCCAGAAAGATCGATACCACTGCAACGGCAAGCACGACGCCTTTGCCTGATTGCAATAATCTTTATGGCAAGAAGGATCCAACGGTTCACACGCGCGGCGGCATCAGCGGCGCATCATCGACGGATGCATGCCGTTCTAGCGACTGAACCAACCCACGTGACCATCAAGTCTTCAAAACGGCCGCCTCTCCCTGGGGTGGCCGTATTGTTTAGGAGCGTCGGTTCAGAACTGTCAGCTTTCCGTCGACTGCTCAGGTACGGTCGCAACGGCGGCCTGCGGATCAGAGGATGCTACCGCTGTCGGCAAAGGAGTTCCCCTGCGCCTTTCACGAGCGAGCGTCAAAAGCCCCGAAAATATTATCAGAACAATGCCGAGCCCCATCGCTAGGTCGATTTTATCGTCAAAAATGAGATAGCCGAAGGCGATCGCCCAAAGCATCTGGCTGTACTGCGGCGGCGCGACGAGATTGGCGGGTGCAAGACGCGCTGCCGTCATGAGCGCCACGCTGGCGACAGCGGCAAGTAGGCCATAACTGGCGAGGTAAGCCCATTCGGTAAGGCTCGGTACCTTGATATCTGAAATCATCAGGAGACCGCTGACGATCAGAGTTCCGAGAAGTGAGGCGCCATAAAGGGACAGGCGCTTTTCGGCTGATCCAAGCTTGCGCATCACGATGATGGAAATCGCTGCGACCAATCCTCCGGTTGCTGCCGCCAAATGCCCGGCTGACAATTCACGAAAGCCAGGTCTCAGCACCACGAGCACGCCGATGAAGCCAATGATGACGGCCGCCCATCGTTGCCAGCGGACATCCTCCTTGAGAAAGATGACAGACAAAATGGTGACGAAGGATGGCAAGAGAAATAGCAAGCAAAAGGCTTCCGCCATAGAAAGCTTTGTAAATGCAATAATCGAGGTAATGGCACCAGTCGCGCCGCAAAAGAACCGAAGCATCCACAAGCCTCGATTGGAAGACCGGACTGTATCAAGCCAGCTATCGCCAGGACCCTTGATGAAGGGTAACGCGAAAAGCCCGAACAGAGCGCCCGTGAAGGCGATTTGATAGGCCGGAATACTTCCATGCAGCAGCTTTACTGACGCGTCGCTGAAAGCAAAGACGGCATAGGAAAAGAAGGCGATGAGAACACCGCGCGAAGAGGATGACATGAGATTGCTGCTTCTCATTCGATTCGAAGGTTCCCGCCTTTATGCCAATCCATGGCAGGAACGCCCAGCTTTTCCTTGAATGGCAGCCATGCGTGACGAGAATGAGTAGAAAGTCTCACGGAAGATGCCTCAGTGAAAACCACGAACAAGCGGGTTACGCTTGAAAGGCATCCAAAATCGGGCGCTGTCCTTTCAACATTCTTATGAAAGCCTGCTCTACCGTGAACCATTCAACCCGGTCCACTTCGGGAAATTCCTGGAAGCGACCGGACTTCGGCGGCCACTCAATTGTAAACATGTTGCTGGGCTTTATAAGTGGATTGAGATCTGTCCCCACACAGACTGACCAAGCGACAACAGTCTTTCCTCCTGGTTGCTTGTATTCGCCGAGAAAGCGGAAAGGCCCGTCGGGCAATAAACCTGTCTCTTCCTCTGTCTCGCGTCTGGCTGCGATAAGCTCGTCCTCGCGATCGTCTACCAGACCTTTAGGAATAGACCATGCTGCCTCATCCTTGCGCGCAAAAAACGGTCCACCCGGATGAACGAGGAGAACCTCAGGACCTTCCCCTCGATCGCGATAAATCAGTAAACCGGCGCTTCGCTTTGGCATTGCGATGTCCTTAACGCTGCGCCTGTCTTAAAACCGCTCCATAGTCGCGATATACGCTGAGACAATCGGTATAGCTCAAGCAGGTGCTCTGCCCATAGACGATATAGGCAGTGGCAGCATCAGTCGCAGCCTGCTCCGATACGAATACAATGGCTTCGCCTAGTGATTTATCGGTGATTGTTCTTTCACTTCCGTCATCCTGCGAAATACCCTTGATGACCGCGGCTTCATCGCGGTGGGAAAATATCTCCCGTCTATTATCAGGTGTCATACAGCAGCGTCCTCCTCTCTTCATGCCCAGCGGGCGATCTGGCTGCTTTGAACAGCCGCCTCGACAGAAGAACGTCTTGAGAAGCCTATTTGTGCCTTCAACCTGTTGATTTGTACGGGGCTCGGAATGGCATGTTTGGCTCGCAGCGAATTACCGCTCTGCTGGTATTCGTCGGTAGACGTCCTCCTCAAGACATCGAGAAGGGTCGATAGGCAAAGTTATGCAACGACATCCCTTGGCTTCACCAACCAAATATCCATATCAGACGCTTTCAAAGAAAGAGATTTTGCCATGCCTCAAACAAAGATCACACTCGAAACGAGAGGTCAGGGACTTTATGAATTTACCGATGCCGTCCAAAGCTTTGTCAAAGGCTACGACCATCAGGAAGCATTGCTGACCATTTTCGTTCAACATACGTCCTGTTCTCTGATCGTTCAGGAAAATGCAGATCCAGACGTGAAAACAGACCTTCAGGCCTTTTTTAAGCGACTGGTTCCTCCTTCCTCGGATCCGTCGATGCGCTGGGTGGTGCACACGACGGAAGGCCCCGATGACATGCCGGCACACATTAAAGCAGCGCTGACGCAAGTATCGCTATCGATACCCATCGTGCATGGGCGGTTGGCCCTTGGGACATGGCAGGGCATCTACCTTTTTGAGCATCGGGATTACCCACACCGGCGCAATGTGGTGCTTCATATCTCTGGCTGAATAGAAGATGAACCGCAGGTTCTGAAAATATTCACGAACATCGCCCTAGCTTTCACCAATCGAATCGCGCGCAAAGAGCGGGAGGTTTTATGAAATCACTCATACACCTTGCGGGAATAGTCTGCTTGGCATCTCTGATGGCTTTGCCTGCCACAGCCGCACCAATAGCGGCAATAGCGCGGGAACCCAGGCCCGTGGTCGAGGTCCAATATCGTCTGAGAACCTGTTCGCCGATTGAGGCGGTTCGCAAAGCACGTGCCTATGGTTTGAGAAATACGCGCATTGTAGCTATTACGCCGCGCCGCATTGTCGTACGCGGCCGAGATCATTACGGCCCAATCCGCATTGCTTTTTCCAACCGGCAAGGCTGCCCGCTAATTCGTCGGTAGCGCTTACCGTTAACCCCGCCTAATCAGGCACCTTGTGTTGCGACGGAGTCAGTTTTTAACACACACATAAAGTCTTATCTCAGGATCAACAGGAGAGGTTCATGATCCGTTTTTTCACCAAAGCCAATACTGCAGTCGTCCTCGTTGCGACCGCTTTGACGGCACTTTCAGCGCCGGCATTTGCGCAAGTCGATGTCTATGTCGACCGGGATCGCCCACCACCGCCCCGTTACTATCGTGCCGACCCGCCGCCTTACGGTTGGGACCGCCCTCGCCGTGGCTGCAACCCCGCCATGGCTGAAGACATAGCGCGTGATTTCGGCTTTCGCCGCGCGCGTGTTGTAGACGTGACGCCGCGCCGTGTCGTCGTAGAGGGTTGGACCCGTCGTGGCCCCGGCGAAATCAGCTTTGCGAACCGTCCGGGATGCCCTGTACTGCGCCGATAAGCGTTCGGTTCGGCTTGGCCGTCTACGTCCGATCGGTAATACGAATTTAAAGACCACCCTGCCCGCCATCACTAGCGGGCAGGAAAAAAGCGACAAATATCGTCTCTATTTCTTGCTCTATAACGTTTTGTAGCAAACGCCGACTATCAAGGCTCTACTAATTTGCTAGATTTGCACTAGCTTGAATGGTGCATCGCCATAAAACAGCGGGAGAGCATGAATGGGTGCGGATCACGAAGAGAAAATCAGACAGCGTGCTTATGAGATTTGGGAACGCGAAGGCAAGCCGCATGGCATGCATCACGACCATTGGAAAAAAGCCGCTGAAGAATTGAAGTCTGGCTCTGCGACAAAAGCAGCAGCAAAACCATCAGGGTCGAAAAAAGCGACGAAGGCCGACAGCAAAGCAGAACCGGCGCCCAAGAGCCGGGCTCCTAAAAAGGCTGCAGAGGCAAAGACCGAAACAGCCGCTCAAAGCGAACCAGCAGTCGCTTCCCCACCGGTAGCGAAGCCAAAGAAAACTCCAGCGGCTAAGAAGACTGCAGCATCTTCAGCCAAAGAGAAGCCAGCGGCAAAATCAAACGCTAATGGCGCCGCGGAAAACGGCAGCGTCAAAGTAGGAGCGAAAACCGCTCCAAACGCTTAGCATCAGGTGATAGACGGCAACCGATACACGAGCACACCGGTAGTCGGTGCCGTCAACCAGCTAAGGTGTCCACCTTGCGGAGGGCTGGAAACAGCCGCATCCATAGCAAGACGATGGCAAGGGTTCCAAAGCCACCAATGACGCCCGCTGCAACCGGACCCGCCACACCGGCAACAAGTCCAGACTCAAATTCGCCCAACTGGTTTGACGTTCCGATAAAGAGAGAATTGACCGCGTTGACCCGTCCGCGCATCGCATCCGGCGTCAGCAATTGCACCAACGAACTGCGCACTACTACGCTGACCGTGTCGGCCGCTCCCACGACAAATAGCGCCGCGACCGATAGCACGATGCTCGTCGAGAAAGAAAAGACGATCGTTGCAAGCCCAAAAACGGCAACTGCGCCCAACATCTTCTTGCCCACCTGATTATTTAGCGGTCGCCGCGCAAGAACGATCGACATGCAAAGGGCGCCAATAGCGGGAGCAGCTCTAAGGAAACCGAGGCCCCAAGGCCCCGCATGCAAAATGTCTCGCGCGAAAATCGGCAACAGTGCCGTTGCCCCTCCCAGCAGGACCGCAAAGAGATCGAGAGAAATCGTGCCGAGCATGACGGGCTGGCTCTTGATAAATGATACACCCGCGAAAACGGAAGAAAGCGTCACCGGCTCACGCTTGGACGGTTTCCAGGTCATACGAATGGAAATGACATTGATGCTGGCGACCGTGAAACATACGAACGATACCAAAAAGGGCGCGGTCGGGTGAAAACCGTAGAGCAGACCGCCCAACGACGGCCCGACGATCAACGCCGTCTGCATGAGAGAGGTCGATGTCGCGATCGCCTGCTGCAACATGTTGCCGGGCACAATATTGGGTAAAAGAGCCGCCATTGTCGGCCGCTCGAATGCAACCGTTGCGCCGATTATTGTGACGGCAATCAAGATACCAGTGGGCGTCAGCCAGTCCTGCCAAACGGCAATTGCAAGGACGAGCGACACCACAGCTTCAAGCCCTTGGCATATGAGACCAATTTTGCGCCTATCGAAGCGATCAGCGACATGGCCGACCAGAAACGTAAAAATGACCATGGGAAAAAATTGGCAAAAGCCGACGAGCGCTAGAGAAAAGGCACTGTGGGTTTTGTCGTAGATCATCCAACCAAGCGCTACGGCAACACCCTGGTAGGAGATGGAAGAGAAGACGCGGGAAGCTGCGAAATTGAGATAGCCTGGATGACGAAAGACACCGCCGTCAGGCTTTACGGAAACGCTCATGATCACTGTCCGGCGGAAGGGCACCGCCTCTGTATTGCTGACTGGAAACCAGTGTGCCCTAATGTGTGGCCTGTCAATGATTCAAGATCATTTTTGTTGGCGCATCTGATGTATCATGGAACTTCGTTCTGAGGTTATGATTGCATTATCCGCGCACCAGAAACCTCGATGCCCTTGCCATCGCCAACCGTCCACGCTGCAACATCCGGCCATAGACGCCAGCACAATGGACACATGCAGCAACCCTGAAGGGACGTGCGCAGCGCTCAGTTGCTCGCCACTACGCCCTCAAATGACATGATCGTTCTGAGACGGAACGACCATGCCCGCATCCGTCAATGGCGTGTTTCGCCCGAAGTATCGTCGGAAAGGAACAAGAGAGCTTTTTCCAAGGCTTCGACAAGCACATCCGTAAGCTCGTCTGCCATACCATCTAGAATGAAAGCTTTGAATGCAGCGTCGTTGACGACGGAAGAAGTCTCGATTTCGTTTGACATATCATTGTCCCCCTCATTTCCGGAACCATTCCGGTTGAAACAGAACTAACGAGCGTGGCTTGCGCAAAGCTGTCGAGAGATTAACAAAGTATTAACGTCAAGACAGAAGACGAATTCTATTCTCAGCGCGCCTATCGACAGCCAACAATTGTTTGCTTTGCCGAGCCAACACATCATTTAATCGTCTTTGATGCCGTATTTGGCTCTTTCGGAGGCTGCAACCTGGGCACCCACCTTAAAGGCAAAGGAGTCAACGCGCATTGAGTCCTGATCGACCTGACAACGGAAGCTGAGGTGATACCATTTTCCATCTACAGCAAGATAAGCAGCGTCCGGCTTATCCAAGATGATTGCTGCATCCGTAGTCTCGTATTTTGGAACGCTATCCACCTTACGACCTCCTGTTAGCCTAATAAGATGGGCCGTCAACTCATTGGAGCACAGTATGATCAACCGCTGTTGAGGAGGCAGCTTGCCTATGGCCGTTCGAACCCTCGGATCACCCGTTGCGGCCCTGGAATAGATCTTGGACACAGGCGTCAGCGTCACAGTTTGCATGTCTCCACCGCCACCGGCATTGCTGGCTGGCGACATCTCCGGTTTGGGCAGCGGTCTTGGCGCGACGTCGGGAAGCCTTGTTTGTGAATCTGCTCGAAGCGCATCCGGCCCCTCTAGAGATGCCAATGTGTCTGGAGCATCGACTTTCGGGAGATCAACGTCAGGAGGAAGCGGAGTTGATGTCGAGGATTGCGGTTCGGTGACCTCTTTCTTGGCTTCTTCACCACCCGCTTGGGATTGAGGCTCTTGAGCTTCGTCACTGGGTGTATGGGGTCCCTTCAGAGAAGAGGATATAGATCCCTCCAAGGATTTCTCTGGACCCGTATCTTTTTCACCAAATTCCGCAACGGGCGCCCCGGGAGCTCGCTCAGATTGAGCATTGGCACTTTCCGATCGCTTTGCGGCATCCTCCGCCGAAGGCGGCGGTGCTTCAGGCTTGTCTGCTTTTTCCTCCTCCTTAGGCGGAGGAGATTTAGCAGGCTCTTCGGATTTTTCCGGCTCGGGTTTCGGAGCGGCCTGTTCAGCGCGTTCGGCCTTTTCAGGCTGTGGTTTCTGCCCGCCTGCGGTCTCGGCAGGCGGAAGTGGTCGATCGGGTTCTTTTTCCTGCGGCCTTTTCTCTTCTGGCTTTTTCTCTTCCGGCTTCTTTTCTTCGGGCTTTTCCTCTGGCTCCGGAGGTTTCTCCTCCTTAGCCTTTTCTTCCTCAGGTGGAGGAACCAGCGAAATATCTACGGTTTCGTCCGCAGAATTTGAGGAAAGGCCCGGCATCGGCGCAAAGAGGAATGGCAAAAGCGCGAGATGAAGGACGACGGCAGCCGCCAAGCCCCAGCCCGTCACCTTTCCGCCTGTCTTAGGATCAGTCGTCATGTCCGTCCGATCAATTTGCCATTCGAACGCATGTGGACTTCCCGACACCAGCCATCAAGCCCCGAAACAGAAAACCCGGCCGCAAAAGCCGGGTTTGTCCATGTCAATTAATAACCGGAAGATAATCAGCCTAGCTGTCGAGGAAGCTTCTCAGCTTTCTTGAACGGCTCGGATGCTTGAGCTTTCTAAGCGCCTTGGCTTCGATCTGTCGAATACGCTCACGCGTAACAGAAAACTGCTGACCCACTTCTTCCAATGTATGGTCGGTGTTCATGCCAATACCGAAACGCATGCGTAGAACACGCTCTTCACGCGGCGTGAGAGAGGCAAGAACGCGCGTTGTCGTTTCGCGAAGATTAGCCTGGATCGCGGCATCGATCGGAAGAAGAGCATTCTTGTCTTCGATAAAATCGCCGAGATGCGAATCTTCTTCGTCACCGACAGGGGTTTCAAGCGAAATCGGCTCCTTGGCGATCTTCAGAACCTTGCGCACTTTTTCGAGCGGCATGGCAAGCTTCTCAGCCAATTCTTCCGGCGTCGGCTCACGACCGATTTCGTGCAACATCTGCCGCGAGGTACGAACGATCTTGTTGATCGTCTCGATCATGTGAACAGGAATACGGATCGTCCGCGCCTGATCGGCGATAGAACGCGTAATGGCCTGCCTGATCCACCATGTGGCGTAGGTAGAGAACTTGTAACCGCGGCGATATTCGAACTTGTCGACGGCCTTCATCAAGCCGATGTTGCCTTCCTGAATGAGGTCAAGGAACTGCAGCCCGCGATTCGTATACTTTTTGGCGATGGAAATCACGAGACGAAGGTTAGCTTCGACCATTTCCTTCTTGGCAATACGGGCTTCACGCTCGCCCTTCTGGACCATGTGCACGATACGGCGGAACTCCGAAATCGAAATCCCGGTCTCGGTCGCAAGGTTCTGGATCTCCTGGCGGATATCCCTGATGGTCGTGTTTTCGCTCTTGGCGAACTCCTTCCAGCCGCGCGCAGCAAGGTTGGAAATCGACTTCATCCAGTTGGGATCAAGTTCCGCGCCTTGGTACTGCTCCAGGAAGCTTTCCCGCTTAACGCCGTAGGATTCAGCAAGACGCAGCAAGCGGCCTTCGTTTTGAACAAGGCGCTTGTTGATGTCGTAAAGCTGCTCGACAAGGGCATCGATACGGTTCTGGTTCAGGGACAGCGACTTCACTGCCTTAACCAGCTCGTCCTTCAATTCCTTGTAACGCCGCTCCTGCGCCGACGACAAAGTGCCGGTTGCAGCAAGACGCTGCTCGACCTGCTGGTCCTGAAGCTTGCGCAGCTTCTTGTAGGTCTCGGCAATGATGTCGAGCGTTTCCATGACCTGAGGGCGAAGCTCGGCTTCCATAGCAGCAAGAGAGAGGTTCGACTCGTCATCGTCCTCTTCTTCCTCTTCGAGAGGCATGCCTTCGCCGCCGACATCGGTAATGTCGTCATCGCCTGAAAAACGGGCGCGGCGGGTCTTTTCCTTCTCCTCGGCCGCCTTTCGGTCAGCTTCGATCTTTTCCGGGCTTTGGAACTGCGGAGCCGCCTTGGCTTCAGGGCCGGAATAGGTTGTTTCGAGGTCGATGATCTCGCGGAGCAGCGTCGTGCCTTCATTCAGCTCGTCGCGCCAAATGATAAGCGCCTGGAACGTCAGCGGGCTTTCGCACAGACCGCCAATCATCGTCTCGCGGCCAGCCTCGATGCGCTTGGCGATCGCGATTTCGCCTTCGCGCGACAGCAGCTCTACAGAGCCCATTTCACGCAGATACATGCGGACAGGATCATCTGTCCGGTCCGTCGGTTCCTTGCGCTTTGTCGCTGCGAGGGCGGTCCCGCCGGTGGTGGCAATCTCGCCGCCTTCCGACTCTTCGTCGCCGCTGTCCTCTTCTTCGTTCTGAGCCTGCTCTTCGGCTTCTTCGTCCTCCACGACGTTGATGCCCATATCGGACAGCATCGCCATGGTGTCTTCGATCTGCTCAGACGTCACCTCTTCAGAGGGCAGAACTGCGTTCAGTTCATCCATCGTGACGTAGCCGCGCTTCTTCGCGGCCTTGATCATTTTTTTGACCGCGTCATCGGAAAGATCGAGAAGAGGGCCGTCGCTGTTGCCGTCGCGTTCGACTTCCGCTTCTTCGTTCTCTTTGACTTTCGTTGCCATGTAGTTCGTCGCCTTCCTGACGCTATTCCAGTTCGCTGCAGCGACTACGGCCTAAGGCGCGCCGCCAGACGCAGCTGCATTGAATCTCACCCTCAACTACCGGGGCGAGATTAAAGCCTGATTAACCACGATTGCCGGCGCCAAAAGACAGAGCATACGTGCATCAAAAAATCCGGCCATGATAGTTGCGATCCGCCTGACCCAGTTCACTCGCCGATAAGCGAAACGGTGATTCCCACAATTTTTGTTCCCGTCAAGCTTTTCCAGTAAAAAACTCGAATAAATGACGGAAAAAGCCTTATCCACAGGCTAGACCACCTTACGCGTGGTTGCGGACCTTAGATAGGGACTGACAGGTTAAAGACAAGCCCCCTGCTTCGAGCCCGAATTCGAACCGTCCACATAGCACCTTTTAATACCAATTATCTTCAATAAAAGACAGGCTTGCGCCAATTTCCCATCGCCCGCCAAAAGTCATTGCTGACGGACGGAAATCTTCGCGGCGTCCTTGCCCACCGCTATCACCCGGAGCGCAACAGCCATGAACTGCTTGCTTGCCCTGCCGAATTTGTTTGAGGAAGATCAATGTCGGGCAAGTAGACTTGGTTAAGCCTAGCGTTTTAGCGTGAAGAAATATGAGCGCTAGGCTGCAACAGGCCGAAAGCCAACTGCCAGATCAAGGCAGAAACTTTTGAGAAGACCACGGAAGGGATGATTTTCGATGTTCAGCACCATCGTCTGCGCGATCGGGTTAGGATCAAGGAAGAAGATCGAGCATCTCGTTCAAACCTCGGCGCGATTGCTGGCTCCCGGAGGCACGCTGCATCTTGTTCACGCCGTCGATCAGTTTCCGTCGACTGCGAAGTCATCCCCCGATGCCTGGGCTACAATGGTGGTTGCGGATGCGGAAGCGAGATTGGCCGAAATCAGTCGGGATCTTCTTATCACGCCTGTTATTTGCGTGCGCACCGGCCGCGTCGATCAAGTCGTGTTGGCTATTGCCAAAGAGGTGAAAGCCGACCTGATCGTCATGGCGGCGCATAAAGAAGATGTTCTCGACAAGCTCTTCGGCTCCGTCGTTGACCACATCGTGCACAAAGCGGACTGTTCGGTTTATATTGAGCGCCCGTCTGTTGCCGCTGGCGCTTGATTTCATCTTCCTGTTCTTCGCCTCGTGCGGATCAATGTAAATGATCGCATCGGGACGTGGATGCACGGCGCAAAAACGCCGTGCTTTTCACGAAAACCGCTATTTCGTGACCGTCAGCATAGCATGCATGCCAGCCTCGTAATGCCCCTTGATGTTACAGAAAAGCAGATAGCTGCCCGGCTCTAGCTTCGCCTTCAGCTTACCGTCAGCTCCCGGCTTCAGATCCGAGACCTCACCCAAGCTTTTCAACTTCTTTTCATCAATTCGATGCTTCGCTGTCACGAGCGGAATTTGCTGATCGGGGGATTTCAACTTTACCAGCACCATTTCATGCTCTTCCGTCATAGCGGCGTTGTGGACGGAAAACACAACATCCCCTGCCTTGATCGTTGGCTGGTCGATCGTCAGGGTCATGGGGCCGCCCCCTTCCCCACCTTCTGTAACCTTGACGGCGGTCGCCGCCCACGAGGCGGAAGCCAGACAGAAAAATGTCGCTGCAGCAAAAGCAAAACGGCGTTGACGCATCAGGTATAACCTCTCTCATAAGCCTGCGCCTGCACTAACGTAGATTGCTGACACATGCCTGAACGGCAACGCCCTGGGTATCTTGCTCACCAAACCCTTACGTTGAATTTGGCGCTGGGCGTTCCGATTGACGACCTGATGCTGCTCTGCTGATGTCAGTGCGCGCCGGCCGAACCCTTTACTTTGCCGGAAAGAACACCGAAGCCATCGATGATTGCCTCTTGGTTTTCCAATCGAAGGCCTTCAAGATGAACCTCTTGGAAAGCCTCCATCAGCTTTTCGACCGCAAACGCGTCGCCAGCCTCGGTCGCCTCTGCAATCTCCCGCTCAAGCTCATTCTTTTGCACACGAAGCGTTTTGGCGCGGTTGTGAAATGCCAGTGCCTGGCGATAGCCTTCCCGCGCATCTTCCAAGGCAGCTTCCTTGGTGGCGGTCCAAAGACGCGCATTGCGAATCTGCTGCTCAAGACCCGCGAGAAGTTCGCCAAACCCCTGATGTTCGAGGACTTCCAAAAGATAGTCCCGCGTCAGATGAGGCGCTGCCACCATGGCGGCAGCCGCCAACATGGCTGACCACAAGCGTTGCAGTTCGCGGTTATCGTAGGAAATAGCTGCAATCTCGTCGTAATCGTCAATCATCAGACCTGGGTGATTGACAACGGTAAGTGCCAGCACGCTTTCGCGAAGGGCCGGAATGTGCTGATGGCCGCGGACAAGCCCGGAGCGCGCCAGCCTGTCCGACACGACATGCGCTGAAGCGCTGGCCTGTGCGCCTCTTTGTCCATTGCGCCCTTCGCGAAAACCGCCACGCCCGGCAGGAAATTCGCGCCGCGCGCCACCTGTCGACCGCTGCTGATAGGCCGGCTGAAAGAAACTGTTCAAGCGCTCACGCATGGCCTGCTGATAGTGCCGGCGCACATTTTCATCGCTGATGACAGCGACCTTTTGCTTCAATCTCGCTTCGAGCTCTGCCCTTGCTTCGGGCGTATCAAAACGACCGCCGGAAATCTCCCGGTTCCAGAGGAGGTCCGACAGAGGACGCGCATCGGTGAGAACCTTGTCAAAAGGAGCTCGGCCTTCATGACGCACGAGATCATCCGGATCCTTGCCATCCGGCAAAAGCGCAAATCGAACGCTGCGGCCTGGCTTAAGATGCGGCAGCGCAAGATCAGCAGCGCGATTGGCCGCTCGTATTCCTGCGCCGTCTCCGTCAAAGCACAGGACGGGTTCCGAGCTCATCTTCCATAAAAGTTCGAGCTGAGCCTCAGTCAGCGCCGTCCCAAGAGGCGCGACTACATTCTCGACGCCAGCCTGATGGAGAGCGATCACGTCCATGTAGCCTTCGACGGCAATAATCGTTCCAGAGGTTTGGAGTGCGCGGCGCGCCCGCGCAAAATTATATAGTACATTACCTTTGTGGAAGAGCTCCGTCTCATTCGAGTTCAGGTATTTGGCTGTCGCGTCCGCCGCCATGGCACGCCCGCCAAAGGCAATAACCTTTTCCCGTGACGACAAAATAGGAAATGTGATGCGGTCACGAAAGCGGTCGTAGGATACGGCAATGTCGGGGCCATGAACGACAAGACCGCAAGCTTCGATCTGTTCGCGAGGCACGCCTTTACCGGCCAGATACTCCTTAAGAGCGCTTCGATTGTCGAGAGCATAGCCAAGACGAAAGGTCTCGATGGTGCGCCCGGTAAGGCCGCGATCGCGCAAATAGGCTCTGGCCCGCGCACCGGCAGCAGTTTGCAGTTGATCCTGAAAATAGCTCGCGGCAAGTTCCATCACATCGATAAGGCTAGTGCGCTCTTTCTCTCGCTTGGCAGCTGCCGGATCGGGCGCGGGCAGTTGAACGCCGGCCATATCGGCGACGTGCTGGACAGCCTCGGGAAAACTCATACCGTCCAGTTCTACAAGAAACCGGAAGTGATCGCCACTTACGCCGCATCCAAAGCAATGATAGCGCCCCTTGCGGTCCTCGCAGTGAAAGCTCGGCGACTTTTCTCCATGAAACGGGCAGCACGCCCAGTAGTCACCGCGCGGGGCATTGGTCTTTCGCCTATCCCACGTCACACGTCGACCGATCAGTTCCGATATCGGAACTCGGTCACGAATTTCGTCAAGAAAGGAATTTGAAAAACGCATCTACACCTCATGGACAAAGGCCAGATCGGCCCACTCGTCCTGCGGCTCCACGCAGAAGCGAAGAACCCCATCTGATCGTGTCCTTACAGCATTGGCGGACGCTCAGCCACGGGTTTATCATTTAGGGCGCCAACAAGGCAGCAATTATTATTTTTTTGTAATTTGAAATCGATGGTGCGACGCAATAGCTTCTAACTCAACAGAGCGATCCCCTCGCGAGGCACCATCCCTACCCCCGGCGCCGCCTCGCAAAAGGGTGTCTTTGCAAGATAGCCGCCGGCATGGACCTTGCGTCCTGCGTCGCTGACGGTAGGCAAAGAGCAAGAAGGCAGGAACTCCCCCAGTTCCTGCCTTCTTTTATTGTCGCAAGGTCAAGCTCTTAGCTTCTACGTTTTATGACCTATATGCAAAATTAGCTTTCATCGCTAATAGCTCAGCATATTGTTTTATCGCAGGCATCGTTATGTCTCTTTCAGCCCGTAAGCTCGCTGCAGACCCTGACTTCTTTCCCATCGTGATGAGTTGCATCGATGCTTTGCTCGAAGTCTATAATGAAAATGCCCGTATCGCCTCCATCTTTGCCTCGCAACAAAGATGGCTGATGGCTCATCTTGGTCTCGCCCTCTATTATGGGTTGCCGGGAGAAAATGGCACAGGGCTTTATTCGGGCCGCTTTATTCGAGCCTGCGCGAAATATGACATTGCAAGCCGAAACACTGCTGCCTCTTTTCTTCAGGAGATGCAGGCCTATCGCTTTTTGCGTCTGGTCGAAAGCAACGACGCGCGCACGCGCAACTTAGAACCCACAGAAGTTGCAACAACCTATCTCGGTCACTGGCTTCGCACGCATGTATCGATCGCCGATCACATCACGGGAAAAAGCCGCGTAGAGCGCATCCTCGGCGATGCAGCAGCTTTTGCCGCTATTGAAGCCAAGATTGCAGAGTTGATCTTGACCAGCAAAACAATACGCAAAGTCAGCCCGACATTTGATCTTTTCAATGACGCCAATGCGGGCGGTGCGGTCATGGACTACCTCATGAGCCGACTGGCTGACAAAGATATTTCCGCCAAGCGCATTCCTATTGGCCGTCTGTCGCTGAGCAAGATCTGCGATCAGTTCCTGATCTCCAACACGAACCTAAAGCGGCTGCTCAAGCAATCAAAGGAGATAGGCAGTACGGGATGGATGCCCGAGCCAGATAAAAATGAGCTTTGGCTAGCGCGGTCCTTTGTCGATGAATATCTTCGCTATCAGGCAGAAAAAATAGTTATTGTGGACACAGCCGCAAATCACGTCTTTGCCCGCTTTTGGCCGGATTCAGCTCGTCAGCGCCAGGCCCGGCGCTCTCCGCTTGCGCTCAGCTAGCGGGGGTCACATATTAGCGGATGTATGAAAGCTCGCGGATACCGTCGACGCGAACACCATATTGATCATTTTGAACCCGGTGCATGTCGGCCTGACGGAATCAGACCTGATAACGCGCGACATGCATCAGGTCCTAATTCGTCAGCGCATGTTAGCCGTCTTGACGAGAGGTCAGCCCAAAAGTTCCTTCACTGTCGCTGACGCCTTGGAAAAGTCCATGCGCCCGGCAAAGCGCTCCTTGAGAACGGCCATAACCTTTCCCATGTCCTTTGCCCCGCTGGCGCCCGTTTCCGCTATGATCTCTGCAATATTGCTTCTGACTTCAGATTGAGAAAGCTGCTTAGGCAGAAATTCCTGAATCACAAGGATTTCGGCACGCTCCTTTGCTGCAAGTTCAGGCCGCTGATTTTCCTCATAGATTTTTGCCGACTCTTCCCGCTGCTTCACCATTTTGGCAAGCAGTTGGAGGATCTCGTCGTCACTCGCTTCGGCTTTGCCGACACCGCGATTGGCAATGTCGCGATCCTTGATCGCGGCCTGAATGAGTCGCACAGTGGAAAGACGCTCAGCGTTCTTGCTCTTCATCGCATCTTTAAGGGCGGCGGCAAGCTGATCGCGCATGTTGGTCGAACTCCTGTTTAAGAATGCCGCTTCTTAAACCAAGCGGGTACGCCGGATCAAACGAATTGACTAAGGCAGGCGTAAAATACAGGAAAGCGGCGCAAAACATTCCTATATAGATTGACCTGAGGCGTTGACGTGTTATTTACCGCCGCCTGCACCGACATTTTTGACAAGGCATACAACGCGCACGCCAATGCGCGGAGTTTGCTTGCAACCAAAGGCCGGCGATCGCCTCCGCCGTGGCGACGCGCAGCCGGAAACGGATGAAGATGACCGCGACATCACCTTGGACTACCGAAAAGCCGACTGCCTTGCTCGTTCTTGCTGATGGAACGGTCATTGAAGGAAAGGGAGTTGGCGCAGCCGGTAAGGTTCAAGCCGAAGTAGTGTTCAATACCGCGTTGACCGGCTATCAGGAAATTCTGACGGATCCTTCCTATCTTGGCCAGGTCGTCACTTTTACTTTCCCGCATATCGGAAATATCGGCACGAACGATGACGATATCGAAGATTTGACACCGGCTGCACGACATGGCGCTGTCGGCGTGATCTTCAAAGCGGACATTACCGAACCGTCCAATTACCGGGCATCGCGTGATCTTGATGACTGGCTCAAGGCTCGCGGCATTGTGGGCCTCAGCGGCATCGATACACGTGCGCTGACCGCGTGGATCCGCGAGAACGGTTCGCCCAACGCCGTGATCGCCCACGATCCGAACGGCATTTTCGATATTGAAGCGCTGAAGGCCGAGGCACGCGCCTGGAGCGGGCTGGAAGGGCTCGATCTTGCTAAGGTGGCGTCGTCCGGCCAGTCTTCAACTTGGAGCCAGACAGCGTGGATCTGGAACGAAGGTCACGGAGAGCTTGGCGACGGGGAAGCGAAATACAACATCGTCTGCCTTGACTATGGGGTGAAGCGCAACATTCTGCGCCTGTTCGCCGGGCTTGACTGCAAGGTTACCGTGTTGCCTGCAGATGCCAGCGCGGACGATGTTCTCGCTCTCAAGCCCGATGGCATTTTCCTGTCCAATGGACCCGGCGATCCGGCCGCAACAGGAGAATATGCCGTCCCGGTTATCCGCAAATTGATCGATACAGATATTCCTGTTTTTGGGATCTGCCTCGGCCACCAGATGCTTGGTCTTGCGGTCGGAGCGCGGACCGAAAAGATGCACCAAGGTCATCACGGCGCCAACCATCCGGTCAAGGATCACACGACGGGCAAAGTCGAAATCGTTTCCATGAATCACGGTTTCGCAGTCGACTCGAAGTCGCTTCCTGAAGGCGTTGAAGAGACTCACATTTCCCTCTTCGACGGCAGCAATTGCGGTCTGCGGATTGCCGGCAAGCCCGTATTTTCTGTTCAGCACCACCCAGAGGCCTCGCCCGGCCCACAGGATAGCCATTATCTCTTCCGTCGCTTCGTCAACCTCGTGCGTGAGCGCAAGGGCGAACCGGCTCTCGCAGAGAGATAATCGACCATTGTCTCGAGAGACCTGATCTTGATCATCGCGCAGCTCCATTATGAGCTGCGCGATTTTCTTGTCGTTGATGCTTAGAAGCAAAGCGGGACCAACAGCTGCCGTTCGGTCCTGAAAGGACACAGCGCAGGCTCGGAAAAGAGCATGACTGACCCGCGCGCATTTGACCTGGAAAAGCTCCAACGCTCGCTAGAGCAAAGCTAAGGGGCAAAACCGATCAGATCAATGCAGCTTGATGGCGGCCAGAGGTGTCCTTGCGCATCAGCAGATAAAACCGCGCAATGAGCATGATTGCCGCGGCGGCAAGTCCGACGAGAAAGCCAAACCAAACACCCCTGCCGCCCATGCCAAACGGGAATGCGAAAACCCAGGCCAGGAAAAAGCCGACAGGCCAGTAGGCTATCAACGCCAGGATCATAGGGATGCGCGCATCCTTGAGGCCACGCAGAACGCCATTAGCGACGGCCTGCAAACCATCCACCAGTTGGAAGATGCCGGCAATGACAATAAGTGGGCCGGCATAGGCGAGAACCGCCTCTGCTTCCGGCGCTCTTGTGTCGAGAAACAAGCTCGCAAGATAGGTGGGCTCCAGGAAGAACAGCAGGCCTCCAATCGATGATGTTGCTACCGCCATGACGAGCACGGTGATGGAGGCCCGCAAAACGCCGAGATGATCACCCTGCCCATGGGCAACGCCAACCCTCACCGTTGCCGCCTGACCAAGCCCAAGCGGCAGCATGAACGCAATCGAGGCCCATTGCAGCGCGATGCCATGAGCAGCCAACTCGATTGTGCCGATATGTCCCATGAGCAAGGAAGCCGCAGTGAAAAGACTGACTTCAGCAAGGATGGTAATGCCGATCGGCAGACCGAGGCGAACGACCTCAAAGAAGGCTCGCCAATCCGGCCGCCAGAAGCGGACGAATATTTCATAGCGGCGCGTTTCTTCTTGGAGCTGCACATAGCCCGCCGCAAAGAGAAAGCCTGCGAGTTGCACGACGACCGAAACGATCGCAGCGCCATGCAGCCCCATCGCAGGAAGTCCGAAATGTCCGAGTACCAAGGCATATGCCAGCACTGCATTGGTGACGAGCATCGCGATTGTCACGTTAAGGATCACAGCCGCCCGGCCAATTGCACTGATCAGAGCGCGCAACACGTTATAGAGCAGGCCGGGAAGCAGACCAAAGTGCCCAATTGCAACATAATCGGCGGCAAGTCGCGCCACATCGGGTTTTTGTCCGGCAGCCAGAAGAATATCCTCGGCGTAGAAAAAAGCGGGCTGCAACAATAGCCAGTAGGCAATGACAACCCAAAGACCCATTCGCATCGAACGGCGAACGGTGATGATATCAGATTGTCCATAAGCCTGCGCGACCATGGGAATAACGGCGATGGAAAAACCTGAACCGAAAAACAGGATGACGAAAAGGAATTGGGCAGCAAGAACCATCGCCGCCAGCTGTTCGGCACCTAGACGGCCAACAATCATCACATCGGTGGTGTGAATGCCGAGCTGAGCTAGCTGCGCTCCAATGAAAGGGATTCCAAGCATCAGCGTCGCACGAATATGCGAAGCCCAACGATTATCTGTTGCGGGCGCGTAAACGTTCGCGTCAGCCTGGGTGTCCATTTCATTCTTCCTGGTCGTCTCGAATTAGCTGCAGCACGATCTTGCGACGTAGCAGCGATCCCTTAGCCTTAGCTAAAGAAATTGCTTTGAACCACCCGAAACAAGGCAGATGATGAAATATTCATCATCTCATCACCGTTTCTGATGCTTGGCACGCCAATTCTGAGGAACGTCTTATACCGGTCCTGCAAATGTATCGCAGGCATCGATCCGGCCAGCATCAAAGCCCCGCTTGAACCAGCGAACCCGCTGCTCTGACGTGCCATGATTGAAGCTATCAGGAACGACGTAGCCTTGGCCGCGCTTTTGAAGTGTGTCGTCGCCAATCTGCTGAGCAGCATTCAGGGCATCAGCGACATCTTTCTCGTTGATATAGCCTTTTGCCTGTTCTGACTTGCCGAAGACACCCGCAAAGCAATCAGCCTGCAGCTCGACGCGCACCGACATCTTGTTGGCTTCCGTCTCGCTGACACGCTGACGCTGTTCGTTGAACTTCTGGAGGATCCCCAGTTGATTCTGAACATGATGGCCAACTTCATGCGCGACGACGTAAGCCTCGGCGAATTCACCTGAAGCACCGAACTGCTGACTAAGCTGCCGGAAGAAATTGGTATCGAGATAAACCTTGCGATCATTGGGGCAATAAAATGGGCCAGTCGCAGCTGACGCGGCACCACAACTGGATTGGGTGGAGCCATTGAAAAGCACAAGCGTCGGCTTTTCATAAACGGCTCCTCTGTTCTGGAAGATCCCTGTCCAGACGTCTTCCGTATCGGCAAGAACCGTTCTGACGAAAGATGTCATCTCATCATTGGCTGGCGGAGCGCCCGAACCGGACTGGCTTTGATCGTAATTTGAGGGCGTCATGCCGCCGCCATCAAGAAGCGTAAGCGGGTTGATGCCGAGAAACCAGCAAATGACCAGGATGACGAGAAGACCGCCAATGCTTATACCGCCGCCGCGACCCCCAATAGGTATGCGAACGCGCCGGCCGCCATAGTCATTACCGCCAAAGCCACCGTCAAAGCCGCCACTGCGGCGATCCTCGATATTATCAGACTCCCGCCGACCTTTCCATTCCATGACGCATCTCCCCGCGCAAACCATCGTTCGGAACGAGAACGCATATAGATGACAAATCGCCCAAATCCATTCTTGAAAAAATCCGTCACAACAATCTCATCTGCCGCACGGCAACCATCCATGATGGACTTGACCTTCCGCGCCTTTCGCTTTCTTCTTCGTCGGGGAGAAATGGGAGAATGTCATGAAGGCGCTTGTTCTTGAGGAAATTGGAAAACTCGTCCTTCGTGATGTAGAGATGCCTGAAACCCAGCCCGATGAAATTCTGGTCAAGGTCGAAGCCTGCGGCATTTGCGGTACGGACAGGCACCTTCTGCATGGCGAATTTCCGGCAGCACCGCCGGTCACCCTGGGACATGAGCTGACCGGCGTCGTTCAATCCGTCGGCGCGAAAGTAAGGTCGATCAGACCGGGAATGCGCGTCACATGCGATCCGAACATTGCCTGCGGCATATGCCCCGAATGCAGAGACGGTCATGTCAATCTTTGCCGCAACCTGCGTGCTATCGGCATCCATCGCAATGGCGGCTTTGCCGAATACGTCGCCATGCCTGAAACGCAGGCTGTTGTGCTTCCTGACGCGCTGGATCCTTTATACGGTGCGCTATGCGAGCCGCTCGCTTGCTGCTTGCATGGCGTTGATCTCGCAAACATCCGCACAGGCAGTTCGGTGGCAGTGCTGGGCGGCGGCGTCATCGGCCTTCTAGTCGTCCAGCTCGCGCGTCTCGCTGGTGCGACCAATGTCGTCCTTTTGACCAGAAGCGCCGAAAAGCGCAAGCTGGCGGAAGGCATCGGCGCGACAGCCACCATTGATCCATCGGACGAAGCAGCCTTGGCAGAAGCTTTGGCCGAAGGTGGCCTGTTGGCCTCTGGGGCACACACAGTCTTCGAATGTGCTGGTGTTGCTGAAACAGTGAAACTTTCGCCCTCTCTCGCCCGGCGTGGCGGCACTGTCGTCATTTTGGGCGTCTTGCCTCAGGGCGAGAAGGTCGAAATCGAACCTTTCGACATCCTGTTTCGCGAAATCAAACTGATCGGTTCCTTCGTCAATCCCTTCACGCAAACGCGCGCGGCAGGTCTCATCGCCTCGGGCGCGATCAAAGTCGAGCCGTTGATCACGCGCAAGATCGGTTTTTCCGAAGCACTGGAAACAATCCATGCGCCTGCACCGGGCGGCGAAATTCGTGCCTTGTTGGTGCCCTCGCTTGGCTGAAGCTTCACCTGGAACGAATCCTGTCGATTCCACGATTTATGGGGTTCCGTTTACAAAAACATTTGCCTATAAGCCGCTTCTAGCCTGAAAAACCTCCTTGCGCGACCCGGCCGTGGTATTGCACCGCACTGGCCGGCTTTTTGCGCAGCAAGAAACGGATAGAGCCATGCCGAAGCGCCAAGATATCAAGTCCATCCTCATCATCGGCGCGGGACCGATTGTCATTGGTCAGGCATGCGAATTTGACTATTCTGGAACTCAGGCTTGCAAGGCGCTGAAGGAAGAAGGGTTTCGGGTTATCCTGGTCAACTCCAACCCAGCCACGATCATGACCGATCCAAATCTTGCCGATGCAACCTATGTGGAGCCGATCACGCCCGAGGTCGTCGCCAAGATCATCGCCAAGGAACGGCCTGACGCACTGCTGCCGACCATGGGCGGGCAGACTGCATTGAACACGGCTCTTTCCTTGAAAAGGATGGGCGTGCTCGATCGCTATAATGTCGAGATGATCGGCGCAAAGCCTGCTGCGATCGACAAAGCGGAAGACCGCGCCCTATTCCGTGAAGCCATGGCCAAAATCGGGCTAGAGACGCCGCGTTCGATGTTGGCCAACGCCACTGATATCAAGGTTCAGGATCGCACCGCGCATGAAGCCGAACGCGCTGCACTTCGAGAGAAGTTCTCCGGCGAAGAATTGGACAAGGCGCTCGATGCGCTGGAAAATCAGTGGAACCTTGGCGAAAGTGACCGCAAACAGCGCTATATGAGCCATGCGATGGCCATCGCTGCTCAGGCGCTTGACCATGTGGGACTGCCGGCGATCATTCGGCCTTCGTTTACGCTCGGCGGTACGGGCGGCGGCATCGCCTACAACCGGTCGGAGTTTTTCGAAATCATATCTGGCGGTCTCGACGCATCGCCGACGACCGAGGTCCTGATTGAGGAAAGCGTGCTCGGTTGGAAAGAGTATGAAATGGAGGTCGTCCGCGACAAGGCGGATAACTGCATCATTGTCTGCTCCATCGAAAATATTGACCCCATGGGCGTCCACACCGGCGACTCGATCACCGTCGCTCCAGCCCTGACGCTAACCGACAAAGAATACCAGATCATGCGAAATGCATCGATCGCTGTGTTGCGGGAAATCGGTGTGGAAACGGGGGGCTCAAACGTCCAATTCGCCGTTAATCCAAAAGATGGCCGCCTTGTCGTCATCGAGATGAATCCGCGCGTGTCGCGCTCGTCGGCACTCGCGTCCAAGGCAACGGGCTTCCCGATTGCAAAGATTGCAGCCAAGCTAGCCATCGGCTACACGCTGGACGAACTGGAAAACGACATTACCGGTGGTGCCACGCCGGCGTCCTTTGAACCTTCTATCGACTATGTCGTCACGAAGATCCCACGCTTTGCCTTCGAAAAATTCCCCGGGGCCGAGCCGACTTTGACCACGGCGATGAAATCGGTTGGCGAAGTCATGGCAATTGGCCGCACCTTCGCAGAAAGCTTGCAGAAAGCCTTGCGCGGACTGGAGACCGGCCTGACGGGCCTTGACGAAATTGAAATTCCCGGTCTGGACGACGATGCGGGCGCGAAAAATGCTATCCGTGCAGCGATTGGCACGCCAACGCCCGACCGGTTGCGTATGGTGGCCCAGGCCTTGCGTCTCGGCTTTACCGAAGGGGAAGCGCATGAAGGTTCGAAAATCGACCCATGGTTCATCGCGCAGCTGAAAGCCATCGTTGATACCGAATCACGCGTGCGCGAGCACGGCCTGCCCCAGGACGAAACCAACCTGCGTATGCTCAAGGCAATGGGCTTCTCCGATGCAAGGCTCGCCACCCTCACAGGCAAGCGCCCCAAGGAAATCGCTGAACTGCGCAACAAGCTCGGTGTGCGTCCCGTCTTCAAGCGCATCGATACCTGTGCGGCTGAGTTCGCCTCACCGACAGCTTACATGTACTCGACCTATGAGGTCCCCTTCGCAGGTGCGCCGCGCTCCGAAGCCAAGGTTTCCGATCGCAAGAAGGTCGTTATCCTTGGCGGTGGTCCAAACCGTATCGGTCAAGGGATTGAATTCGATTATTGCTGCTGCCATGCCGCCTTCGCCCTGAAGGACGCCGGTTACGAAGCCATCATGGTCAACTGCAATCCGGAGACGGTATCGACCGACTACGACACGTCGGACAGGCTCTACTTCGAATCGCTCACAGCCGAGGACGTAATCGAGATTCTGCGCGCAGAGCAGGAAAATGGCGAGGTTGTCGGTGTGATCGTGCAGTTCGGGGGCCAGACCCCGCTGAAGCTCGCAGAGGCACTTGAAAAGAACGGTATTCCGATCCTCGGAACCGCGCCGGACGCCATCGATCTTGCAGAAGATCGCGACCGGTTCCAGAAGCTGCTGCAGAAGCTCGATCTGACCCAGCCGGAAAACGGCATCGCCTATTCGGTCGAACAGGCACGTCTCATCGCCGGCGAGATCGGTTTCCCACTTGTGGTGCGCCCATCCTACGTTCTTGGCGGCCGCGCCATGCAGATCATTCACTCGGAAAGCCAGTTGCAAACCTATCTCCTCGACACGGTTCCCGAACTCGTGCCTGAGGATATCAAAGCACGCTACCCGAACGATAAGACGGGCCAGATCAATACCTTGCTCGGCAAAAACCCGCTCTTGTTCGACAGCTATCTGTCCAATGCAACGGAAGTAGACGTTGATGCGCTCTGCGATGGCAAGGATGTCTATGTTGCGGGAATCATGGAACATATTGAGGAGGCTGGCATCCACTCCGGCGACTCGGCCTGCTCGCTGCCGCCTCGCACTCTATCAGTCGAAATGCTCGACGAGCTGGAGCGCCAGACGAAAGCGCTGGCAAAAGCCCTCAACGTCGGCGGCTTGATGAACGTGCAATATGCCATCAAGGATGACACGATCTACGTGCTCGAGGTCAACCCTCGCGCATCGAGAACGGTGCCTTTCGTCGCAAAGACGATCGGCGCCCCGATTGCCAAGATCGCAGCGCGCATCATGACGGGAGAAGGCCTCGATACCGCCTTCTCAGCCTATGGGAGAAAGCCCAATCCACGCGCCCTCACGCATATCTCTGTCAAGGAAGCTGTCTTTCCGTTCGCCCGCTTCCCGGGTGTCGATATCCTGCTCGGACCGGAAATGCGCTCGACAGGCGAAGTTATCGGCCTCGACAGCGATTTTGCACTGGCCTTCGCCAAGAGCCAGCTTGGCGCAGGAGTGGAGCTGCCGCGCGAAGGAACGGTTTTCGTATCTGTCCGGGACGATGATAAGGTGCGCGTTCTGCCTGCCATCCGTCTTTTGGTCGAGGAAGGCTTCAGGGTCATGGCAACCGGCGGCACTGCACGCTTCTTGGCTGAAAACGGCATTGAGGCCATCAAAATCAACAAGGTGCTGGAAGGTCGGCCGCATATCGAAGACGCGATCCGTAACCGTCAGGTGCAGCTCGTGTTCAACACCACCGACTCTAATAAGGCGATCTCTGACTCCAAGTCACTGCGTCGGGCAACCTTGATGCAGAAGGTGCCCTATTACACGACGATGGCAGGTGCAGAAGCGGCGGCAAGGGCGATCAAGGCTCTGCGTGCCGGCAATCTCGAAGTTCGCACATTGCAAAGCTATTTCAACTAAGAAGCCTTCAAAGGTAATCGCGATCAATTCGCGATTACCTTGAATCTCTTTGTGAAGAAGAGGAATCAGTTTCTTAATCTGCGGTCATAAGCTCTTTAATTTTCAGGATATCCTCACGAAAGCGCGCCATCTCGCTTTCTTTCCGCTCGCGATCGGGAATGCGCAATAGGTAGGATGGATGGATAGTGACAAAAAGACGCCTGTCATTATCAAAGGTCAGCACCTGCCCGCGCATTTCACTCAGCTTGCCATGACCGTCAGTGAGAGATGCCAAGGCTGTCGCGCCAAGAGCGACCACCAGCTTTGGCCGGATCAGATCGAGCTCAAGATCGAGCCACCATCGGCAGGCACGCACCTCGCCCATGTTCGGCCTTTGGTGAATGCGGCGCTTGCCCTTGGGTTCATATTTGAAATGCTTGACCGCGTTCGTGACATACACCGCCTTTCGGTCAATGCCGACCTCTTGCACGACCTGATCGAACACCTTTCCCGCAGGGCCGACAAAAGGCCGGCCAGCGAGATCTTCCTGGTCTCCCGGCTGCTCGCCGACAAACATCACATCGGCGCGTTCCGGCCCCTCGCCAAACACCGTCTGCGTCGCCGGTTTATAAAGGGGACATCGGGTGCATCCGCGCGCTTCTTCTCTGACCGCCTCTAAAGTGCCCTCCTCCGGTTTTGGCACAGGCGGCGCGACACGAGCCGGACTTCGCATGCGATGATGATGAACGGGTGGCTCCGTTGCCGCACGACCGGTCATGGATCGAACCTTTTCTCTAGCATCTGCAATCAGATGAGGAATAAGCTCGGCCTCCGGAAGATTGTTCCAGTACTTCTTGGGCATTTCAGCCTGCATTGCCTTGATCTTCAATCGAGCCGGATTGAAGATAGACGCGTAATACGTCTTCCAAAGATCGTCGGTGGTGTCGCTGATATCAGGTTTTTGACAAGGCTCATCGCTAACGCTCAGCTCCTCGCCATCCCATCCGGCTGAGCCTTTTGGCGTCAGGATCATCCAGTCCATATCGGCAAACCGGTTGCGAAAGAACGGCGCCTTCAGTCCAACGATGAAATGCTCCGGTTCAAACCAAGCAAGAAATCGTCTCCTTGACGCTATAACCTCAACCTCCTTGAAGCGAACAAAGGCCGTCATCTTATGGGCGTCTCGTCGAACGCTCTTTTCCATGAAATGGGCCTTCACGACATCAGGGTCAGAGGCGATCTCCAGAAGACGCTTCTGCGAACGCAGACGCCATAAAAGGCGGTAAAGAAGGTCAAAACGCGTCGGATCACTATGACAGATGACCCGTTGCGCGAGAGAGACAAAAGCAGCAGGAACGCTCAGCTGAGCCTCTTCCCTGACCTCTGGCAAAGGATGGTGTTCCGCAAAAAGGTCGGGATCATCGCCGGTACACCGCCACTCGATCGTCTCGGGGGGTGTTTCTGCCAGCACCAGCGCCCGCGCACACTGCCGCCACTCTGCCAAATCGCCTCTTCCTCGCAAGCGGATATGATACATCTAAAAGAGCGCCAACTGCTTTGGCTGCGGCTCGAACATCACGCGCAGGTCCGCACGATCGATCAGGCGTCGTGGTGTCCAGCCTTCTGCCGTTACGAAGGCTTGCACCTTGCGAACGGAAACCCCAAGCCGTCCGAGATCATCAAGACCAAGCCGCCTGAACCGTCGCGCCGACAAAATCGCCTTGACGCTCTTTGTGCCCAAACCTGGAACGCGCAACAAACGTTCCCGATCGGCTGAATTGACATCAACGGGAAAATTGCCTCGGTGCTTTAGCGCCCAGGCGAGCTTTGGATCAAGCTTCAGATCGAGCATACCATCGTCGTTGACGGAGGTGATTTCGTCCACGCCAAAGCCGTAAAAGCGATAGAGCCAGTCCGCCTGATACAAGCGATGCTCCCGCAGCAAAGGCGGTTCGATCAATGGCAGATTTTTCGACGCATCCGGAATAGGACTGAACGCAGAGTAATACACTCGGCGCAAGCCGTAGCTCGAGTAAAGGCGTGCGCTGGAGCCAAGAATAGTTGCGTCATCCGCCCCATCAGCTCCGACAATCATTTGAGTGCTTTGGCCGCCGGGCGCGAACTTTCGTCTCTTGCCCTTGTAACTGACCTCGGAGGCCTCCTCGATCTTCAACCTCAGGTCTCCCATTGCGCGGCGAATGCCCTCGGGCCGCTTTTCGGGAGCAAGCTCAGCCACACCCTTGTCCGTCGGAAGCTCAACATTCAAAGAAAGACGATCAGCGTAAAGGCCAGCTTCCTCAATGAGCTTGGGTGATGCTTCAGGGATAGACTTAAGATGGATATAGCCCTGAAACTGATGCTTGGTTCTAAGATCCCGCACGACGCGAACCATCTGTTCCATCGTATAATCGGAAGACTGGATGATGCCGGAGGATAGGAATAGGCCCTCAATGTAATTTCGCCGATAAAATTCCAGTGTCAGCCATACGACCTCTTCTGGCGAAAACCGCGCTCGCTCAACATTGCTGGAAGAGCGATTAACGCAATAAGCGCAATCGTAGATACAGAAATTCGTCAGAAGAATTTTCAGAAGCGAGATACACCGGCCGTCCGGAGCATAGGCGTGGCAGATGCCTGAGCTTTCAGTCGAACCCAACCCGCCGCTATGCGCAGAATTACGCTTCGTCGTTCCACTGGACGCGCAGGACGCATCATACTTTGCGGCATCTGAAAGGATTGCCAATCGCTCTTTCAACGACTTCTTCATGTTTGTTCACTAAATGTTCCTTACAGGGATGTCAAGGTCGTGCTGCCCGGGCTTTTGGACGGTCTTTACCGATCGACCGACATGTTTGCGAGGAACGCGCGGCGGGAAAATGTCGAATTTGATGGAAATCGTTGTCATCATTCTGCTATAACCCGCCTAAAGATTATTTGCTGGATGGTTCCGAAGTTCTGCTTCGGGACCTGTTTTCTTTTGTATCTGCCCCTATCTCGGGCTGATAAGAAGATCGAAGGATGAAAAGACATGGTTGAAAAGGTTCCGATGACTCCGGGCGGTTTCGTCAAGCTGCAGGAAGAACTGCGTTGGCGTCAGCAGGAAGAACGTCCGAGAATCATCGAGGCTATTGCGGAAGCACGCGCCCATGGCGATCTTTCGGAAAATGCCGAATACCATGCTGCAAAAGAAGCACAGAGCCACAACGAAGGCCGCATCAGCGAACTTGAAGACCTGACGACGCGTGCCGAAGTCATCGACCTGACAAAGATGTCGGGAAGCAAGATCAAGTTCGGCGCCAAGGTCAAGCTTGTGGACGAGGATACCGAAGAGGAAAAGACCTACCAGATCGTGGGCGACCAAGAAGCCGATGTGAAAGCCGGCATGATCTCGATTTCCTCCCCGATCGCGCGCGCGCTTATCGGCAAGGAAGTGGGTGACTCCGTTGAAGTGAACGCACCCGGCGGTTCCAAAGCCTACGAAATCATTGCGGTCTCCTGGGGTTGATCCTCAGTGGCTGAAGCCGGTCAGGCAAACATCGTCGCTATTGAAAACGTCGAAGTCATTGCGCCGCATTTCAAGCGGCGCCTTTCTGGCGTAACCTCGACGCTCATCCAGCTCATACCGGCCCAAGTTGCGCTCGGCCAGAAGATCGCGACACTGGGACCAGGCCTGCCAGAGCGTCTGCCGCACATTCGCTTCAGTGATCTTTTCCAACTTTGGACGCCGCCAGCCGGACGGCGCATGAGAATCTGGCACGCACGCCGCAATATTGAGATGCTGCCAGCGATCTTGATGCGTGATGTTTTCCGCATGCCCCTTCGGATCGTCTTCACGTCAGCGTCTCAGCGCCATCATACAGGTTGGACGAAATGGCTCATCTCACGCATGGACGCGGTCGTTTCGACAAGTGAAAAAACGGCGTCCTATCTGGAGGTGCCAAGCACAGTGATCATGCACGGCATCAATGCCGACCGCTTTGCACCCCCAACTGACAAGATTGAAGCAAAACGGGCGTGCAATCTTGATCCCCAACAAAACTTTGTCGGCTGCTTTGGACGTATCAGGCATCAGAAGGGTACGGATCTTTTTGTCGATGCCATGATCAAGCTCCTGCCGTCGCGTCCGCAATGGAGCGCCGTGATCGCTGGCCGCGCCACCGAAAAACACGTGACCTTTGAAAAAAGCTTGCGCGAAAAGGTCGAGGCTGCAGGTTTGAGCGAGCGCATCCTGTTCGTCGGCGAGCACAAGGATATCGAACGCTGGTACCAGGCACTCGATCTTTTTGTCGCTCCGCAACGTTGGGAAGGCTTTGGGCTCACTCCGCTTGAAGCGATGGCAAGCGGCGTTCCCGTTCTCGCCACCGATGTCGGGGCCTTTCCTGAACTGATGAAGGGCGGACAAGATAGCACAGGGATGATCATACCGCGCGATGATCTTGCAGCCATGGAGGCCGGTGCCGGTGGCATCATGGATAATAACGATGCACGAAGCCTGATGGCTGAAAATGCTTTACGTCACGCGCGCAGCCGTTTTGCGATCGAAACGGAAGCGCGCAGACTGGCACAGCTCTACAATACAATCTTAAATCAATAAAAGCCGCTTTACCGAACGTCTTAAGTAAGGCAAGCATCTGAGCATGCGACTATTTTAGTCTTCCATTTTGAAACTACCGCGCCATATTGCGCCTACCTCGCAACAATCAGAGATAAAGCCAGGGAATGAGTTCGCGATTTACTGAAGTGCGTAAGCGTTGCCTTCGCAACATAAGGTACACGCTCACAAGGCCATCGCCTCCTCCTGCGCCATCACCGTTCAATGGACCAGTGCTTGTTCTCGGCTCCGCGCCAGTCTCCCATAAACCGGAGCGTTTCGACAGCAGCTTCTCGGTTATCACCATCAACGGGTCGCAATCCGTGCTGGAAGGCTGGGGAATTGAAAAGCCTGACATCACATTCATGCGCTATAATCAGGTAAAAGGGACAGCGAAAAACCCTGTCGAGGTGCGGCGTGTCTTGCGCGGCAAAAGCACAGGCGCCCTTTACGTTATGCTCTGGCCGCGAAACAAACGGGACGAGCTTGCCGAAGGCCTCCGGGCCTTTGATTACAGCTATGACCAGTTGCATATCGTCAATCGCTACGCACGGATGTCGCTTCTCGATCGCGTGGCTGGATTCCGCACACTCGAAATGGATGACGAAGCGAAGTGCTCAAACGGCGTCACGGCCGTCCTCTTCGCACTCTATCACAAAGCTCCTGCCGTCATCATTTCGGGAATTAATCCAAACTCATCCGGCCATATTTACAATTCCGCCGATTTGCACCGGCAGCACACTCAAATGGATATGTTCGTGCTTCGAAAATTGCTGGATGCCGGTCATCCCATCTTTACGGCAGATCCGACCGTCGCTGCCGAAATGAACATGCCGCTTTGGAAGTGACGCGGAAATACCAGCGATTGCATTTCTGGCACTTTTGAAAAGTAGGTGGTGCTGCTCACCGAGGAGCGCTATCCAAACCGCCCTAGGACAGGACCCAAGACTGAATCGATCTTGGGTCCGATCGCAGGATCAAAAGCATCACATATGCATCATGATGAACGCTGGGTGACACTCAGTACGCGCTCGCGAGTTGCAAACCATTCTTCGGCATAATCGTCATCCTTGTACTCGTCAAAATAAGGGCCGCCGTCGGTGAAATGCACCAGCTTGGCATCAGGCGTGTACGCGTATTCATTGACGAGCCAGTTCCACTGAGCGGGCAATTCGCCGATAAGTTCGTCTGATTCCAGCCACTTGAACTGATGCAACTCAAGTCCGGTGGCCGTATTGACGTAGTCAAGGTCGAGCTTTCGGCACTTGGCGTTGTTGAACAAAATAACGCTCGACCAGTTCTTTTTCTCGTACTTGGTCTGAACCTGCCCCAAGAATTTCGTTTCTACCTTGGGAACATAATCATGCTTGACGCACATGGCTGCGTAGCGGTCGTCTCTCAATTCCCACAGCTCGGCGATATCGGTGCGCATCAGCATGTCGCAATCCATGAACAGCGACCAGCCCTCAAAATTGCTGAGATACGGCGTCAGAAACCGTGAGAAGGAAAACTCGGTCGACTGCAAAGCGTTTCGCTCTCGCGTAAAGACGCTCCCGACATTGTTGAGGTAGATGGGCGTGAATGTAACCGGAATGGAGCTCTTTTCGAGAATGCTCTGGCAAAGGACGTGGTAGGCGACGACTTCTTTGCTGTCAAAACCGATATAGACGTGAGCACCATGCGTCATGAAATCCTATCCTCATATTCTCTTTTGTAGGCCCAGCCGGAAAACGACCTCGCAGCGCGATCGAAACGCCGCCCCGCGCGCCCTCGATCACGGATGAAGTCTATCGCTCCCTTGGCAACGGCGATTAGGCTAGGGCGGAAGCTGCACAAGGGCAATGCTTTAACAGCAATGCCTTCCAAAACCATACAAGATTTTGAGGAAAAGGTAGCGTCATGACGCGATCGCTGCGCAAATTCGATCTGATCTGAGCCGTCGAGAATATGACGGCCCTTCCCTTCCTCCACAGCGACTTTTGCAATGGATAAGCCTAAATCCGGTGGTACTGCCGAGCCGAGGCAAACCTCGAGAGGCCGTACATGGCAAATGATGCAGAAGGGTAACGCACTTCGAAACCCCTGTATTGGGTTCTGCCGAAAAGGATTCCGATTTTCGGACTGATGCTGTAGTGGTCCCTCAAACTAAAAAAGCCCGTCGGCACGAAAAAGACAAAGGAAACAAACTTGGGTATAGCGAAAGCTCCGCCGAAAGAAAAAGGGCAACAGATCGCTGAAGCGCATGTTACGGGCACGATAAGCAGCAACAGGATGCTTACCTATCGGCCGGATCTCGACGGTCTGCGAGCACTGGCGATCTTGCCGGTTTTGTTGTTTCACGCGGGCTTTTCCGTCGTGAGCGGAGGCTATGTCGGCGTCGACGTCTTTTTTGTTCTGTCAGGCTATTTGATGACCCGCATCATACTGGGTGGCTTGGAAACAGACAGCTTCAGCTTTGTCGACTTCTATCTGCGGCGCGCAAGGCGAATTTTTCCAGCTTTGTTCGCGATGATCGCCTGCAGCAGCGTGGCGGCATGGTTCCTCTTCATGCCCGAGGAGCTTGAATACTATGCAAGAAGCGTGGCTGCCTCAGCACTCTTTTACGCCAACGTCCATTTTCAGCGGGAAAGCGGCTACTTTGACCTTGCAGCGGATATGAAACCCCTACTGCATACGTGGTCGCTCGCGGTGGAGGAGCAGTTTTATCTCCTGCTTCCTCTTGCGATGACGCTCTGCTTTCGTTTTGCACGCCGCCGGATCCTTCATATCGTAATTGCCACTGCCGTTATTTCTTTTGCGGTGAGTCAGTGGTCGGTCGCGAATTCACCAGAAAAGGCGTTCTACCTTCTTTACAGTCGGGTGTGGGAGCTTTTGCTCGGAAGCCTTGTGGCCGTCCTGCCCCGGCCCGCTTATCGTATGATCACCACCAACGCTCTTACAGCGGCGGGTTTAATTGCGATCCTCATCAGCATATTCCTTTACACCAAGGACACGCCCTTCCCGGGCGTTGCCGCTGCGCTACCCTGTCTCGGCGCCGCGCTGATCATTCACGCCTCGTGCCAAACGGGCTTCGTTTCGCCGATCTTGAACAATCCAATATCCATTTTCGTCGGCCGCATCTCTTATTCGGTCTATTTGTGGCATTGGCCGCTCATCGTATTCCTGCGATATTTTCTCGGGCATGCCCTTAATGTTGAATGGTCTTTGTTTGTTGTCGTGATGTCTCTTGGCCTCGGGGCATTGTCGTGGCGCTTTATCGAACAACCCATGCGCCACGGTCCCAGAGCGCCTTCCAAGCTTGCGCTAATTGGCGCGAGCAGTTGCGCCTTCATCCTTGCGGTGCTGTTCAGCAATGTCGTGCAAGACAAACAAGGATTTCCAAACCGTCTTCCGGATCAGGCACTGCGGATTTACGAAGCGACCTATGACCGGGGGAAGTTCTTCTCGCAAAAATGCTTTGCTGAAGCGAACACCCCTGGCATCAGCACTGACGACATTGAGCATGACAGGCTTTGCACCATCGGCGCCGATAAGCCTGGTCCTCCGCAATTTCTTTTGTGGGGAGACTCTCATGCGGCTGCAATTGCACCCGCAATCGATCGCGCCGCCCGAGAGTTCGGCCTCACTGGCACGTTCGTTGCGAAGGCGTCATGCCCACCACTACCAGATGGGGACTTTGCCCAATCGAGCATCGACGAGATTTGCAAACCTTACAATGACGCAGTCATGGCACTCATTAAGCGCCACAAATATCCCTATGTCTTCATGGCGGGATATTGGCCTAAATACGTGCATAGGGCAGAATTGCCCTCGCAGGGAATATTCTTTGATCCGACCAAGCCACCGCCCTTGGAAGACCATTCTGCTCCGATCCGTGACGGTCTGATGCGCGTGACCGCAGAGCTCAAGGCCCAGAACATCATCCCTGTACTGATCTTCGATGTGCCTGAAGCAGGCTATGCAGTCCCTGAAGTATTGGCGAAGGCAGAACTGTCAGACAAATCGTTCGACATCGCCCTTCCCCTCAGTTTTACAAGGCAGCGTCAGGCGCTTTCCAGGAAGGTTCTGGAAGATGTCGCAAAGGCCAACGACCTGCCTCTGGCCGATCCATTAAAGGAAATTTGCGACGACACCAAATGCCGTTTGATTGTGGGAGACACTGTTCTTTACAGGGATAAGGACCACCTTTCCTCAAAAGGTGCCGCGATACTATCGCCAGCCTTCGGACCGATCATGGAGCAAATAAAGCGGAGCGGCGCATCAGGACAGTAATCTCAAATCGCAAAAAAGCGGTTCTGGACCGGATAGCGGCGTCAGTAGTAAGCTAGATTTCGACCAAGCCCAAGCGCTTGACCTGACGGATCGTCAGCATGGTCCGCACCGTATCGACATGTTCGTTGGCCGTCAGAACTTCAATAACGAAATCCTGGAAGCGGGTCAGATTTTCCGCAACGCAGTGAAGGAGAAAATCACTATCGCCCGAAACCATCCAAGCCTGCCTGACGAGAGGCCAGCCAGCCGTCGCGGCAGCAAAAGCTTTCAGATTGGCTTCAGACTGGTGCTTGAGGCCGACCATACAAAATGCGACAAGATCAAGCCCCAGCTTCGGGCTGTTCAGCATCGCCTGATAACCTTCGATAATGCCTGTTTCTTCCAGCTTGCGCACACGTCGAAGGCAAGGTGGAGCCGATATTCCCACTCTATCGGCGAGCTCGACATTGGTCATCCGTCCGTGATTCTGCAGCTCCCGCAGGATCTTGATATCGATGGCATCAAGTTCGGCGCGCACCAATATAGGCCTTTCTTTAAATCCCCTGCGCAAACTTCTATATAACGCGAAAGATTACGCAAGAATGTTTCGCTCTTGCGATTGAATGTTACACAATCTCCTTGATTTGCCTTGTTGGTAACGCAAGGCTGGCCTTGCATTAAAGCATTGGTCGTTCATAAATGGGCAGTGGATTGGCAGAGATCGAAATCTAAAGGCCTTCCCGCCATCCGTCACTTGAAAGGAAATTCTATGTCTGCCCGTCACACGAAGGTGTTGATCATTGGCTCTGGTCCTGCAGGCTATACCGCTGCGATCTATGCGGCGCGTGCCATGCTGGAGCCGGTGCTGATTGCTGGTATGGAGCAAGGCGGCCAGTTGATGATCACGACGGACGTTGAAAACTATCCGGGATTTGCTGATCCGATCCAAGGCCCATGGCTGATGGAACAAATGCTGGGCCAAGCAAAGCACGTGGGCACGGAAATCGTCAATGACCTCGTCACTGAGGTTGATCTGGACCGCCGTCCTTTCGTGGCAAGAACAGATTCTGGCACTGTTTGGACCGCTGACACTTTGATCATCGCGACGGGCGCCAAGGCCAAGTGGCTTGGGATCGAAAGCGAGCAGCATTTCCAAGGTTTTGGCGTGTCTGCCTGTGCAACCTGCGACGGGTTCTTCTATCGCAACAAGGACGTGATCGTTGTGGGCGGCGGCAATAGTGCCGTTGAGGAAGCTCTTTATCTTTCCAACATCGCAAAGAGCGTCACGGTCGTTCACCGCCGGGACAGCTTCCGCGCAGAGCGCATTCTTCAAGAGCGGCTCTTTGCCAAGGACAACGTAAAGATCATTTGGAATTCCGAGGTCGCTGAAATTGTCGGAACGCCGGCAAAGCCGCCAATGCCGCCCTCTGTGACAGGCGCTCGCCTGAGAGATACCAGAAGCGGGGTCATCACCGAGCTATCAGTTCACGGTGTCTTTGTGGCGATCGGCCACGCACCGGCAACCGAGCTTTTCAAGGGAAAGCTCAAACTGAAGGAAACCGGCTATCTCTGGACCGCACCCGATTCAACGTCAACCAGCCTGGAAGGCGTTTATGCGGCCGGAGACGTCACGGACGATACGTTCCGTCAGGCAATCACCGCTGCGGGCATGGGCTGCATGGCAGCGCTCGAGGCTGAACGCTATCTGACGGGTCATATGCCCGTTGCCGTTGCCGCGGAGTGAGCCGATGAGAGGCGTTGGAATGCCCCTGGACTGGGATAAGTTGCGGATATTCCACGCCGCGGCGGAAGCCGGCTCCTTTACCCATGCTGCAGACAAGCTGCACCTATCGCAATCGGCGATCAGCCGCCAGGTAAGCGCACTTGAACAGGACGTGGGCGCAAAGCTTTTTCACCGCCATGCTCGCGGCTTGATACTGACGGAGCAAGGTGAGCTTCTCTATCGGACGGCGCACGATGTCCTGCTGAAATTGGAAACGGTCAAGATGCAATTGACCGAAACCAACGAGAAGCCTTCGGGCAAACTGCGCATTACGACCACAGTCGGCCTTGGACAAGGCTGGCTGACCGACAAGATTCAGGAGTTCATGCAGCTTTATCCCGACGTCCAGATCCAGTTGATCCTCGATAATGAGGAACTGGACGTCAACATGCGGCATGCAGATTGCGCGATACGGCTTCGCCAACCGCAACAGTCGGACCTGATCCAGCGTAAGCTCTTTACGGTGCATATGCATGTCTATGCTGCCCCCTCGTACATCAACCGATATGGAGAGCCTCAGACTATCGAGGATCTCGATAATCACCGCATCATTACCTTCGGCGAGCCAGCACCGAACTATCTGCTCGATGTGAACTGGCTCGAAATTGCCGGCCGGTCTTCCGACAACAAGCGTCTTCCTCATTTGCAGATCAACAGTCAGACGTCGATTAAAAGAGCCTGCCTTCTGGGAATTGGCATTGCCTGCATGCCTGACTACATTGTTGGCAGGGACCCTGGTCTCATTCAACTTCCGATCAACGCCGATGTGCCGTCGTTTGACACCTATTTCTGCTATCCGACGGAAATGAAGAACGCCGCAAAGCTGAAAGCTTTCCGAGACTTTATCGTCGCGAAAGCACGTAATTGGAGCTTTTAAGGCCGCAAAACTGGTCTTAAACATTCAACATGCGGTAAACGCATGACTGACATGCACAAAAAAAGGTTGCTGTCTGCCCATTAAAGCGTCATATCGCACACAGCTGATGCACACGGTGGCTTTCCTCCCAGTTCCACCGCATTAGCTGTTCCCCTCTGGAGGTTTTTACCTTCACAACTTTAAAGGGCCCCGGTTTTCTGGTGGCCCTCTTTTTTTGCCTAAAAATCTGCTTTCTATTCATGCTTTTGAGATTTGCCGAGGAGAAGCAAGAGGCAGCCCGACGCATGTGGGGATTTTATAGATAATGCGGGCGCAACTTAAAGATTGTTTTATTCTCTCTTGATTTTCATCCGGCAAGGGCCATATCTGGTAATAGCTGATGCACTGACGCGGTTCTCTCCCAGTGCCGCTGCATCGGCTGTTCCCCTCTGGAGGTTTTAAGCCTTCACACCTATGGCTCGCTATTTTTTGCGAGCCTTTTTTTTGCGCATCGTCCGGCTGTCAGTGCAACTGAACGAGTGCCCTTGGCCGACTGCTAACACCTCCTGTGAGATCTCGGCCCTTTGGGAGCGACACGATTACCGATGCAGCCAGAAACCCATTCTCCAAAATCTTTCTTGAAATCGTTCTTTGCCGATCTATATATCGGATAAATCCGATTTACACTTCGGAGAACGGCGATGGACAAGGACAAAATTTTGAAGGCGCTCGCCCATCCGGTTCGCCTTGAAATTCTGAACTGGCTCAAAGAGCCGGAAGCTCATTTCTCCGGACAGGAACATCCACTCGACATGGGAGTATGCGCCAGTCAATTCGAACGCTGCGGCCTGTCTCAGTCGACGGTTTCAGCGCATCTCAGCACACTGACGCAAGCTGGTCTTCTCAGCACGCGCCGGATCGGCCAGTGGGTTTTCTACAAGCGCAATGAAGACACCATCGCCGCCTTTCTGAAACAACTCTCCCAGGACCTCTAGAATGCCACTTGCTCTCCTCGTGCTGTCTCTCAGCGCCTTTGCGATCGGCACGACCGAATTCGTCATTATGGGGCTATTACCCGAAGTTGCGGCCGATCTCGGTGTCACGATACCGGATGCCGGGTGGCTGGTCACCGGCTATGCACTGGCTGTCGCTTTTGGTGCGCCTTTGATGGCCATCGCCACAGCCAAGCTCCCCCGCCGTGCAGCTTTGATCCTGCTGATGGCCTTCTTCATAGCAGGCAACCTCTTGTGCGCATTCGCTGCAAATTACTGGCTCCTGCTCGTCGCCCGCATCGTGACCGCACTCTGCCATGGCGCGTTCTTCGGCATCGGGTCGATCGTCGCCGCGAGCCTCGTTAGCCCCGATCGTCGTGCACGCGCTGTCGCCCTGATGTTTACCGGATTGACACTCGCCAATGTTCTCGGCGTGCCATTGGGAACCGCCATCGGCCAAGCTTATGGCTGGCGCTCGACCTTTGCTGTCGTGACGGGTATCGGCGTGATCACCATCGTCGGTCTCATCATGGCGTTGCCGCGCGATAAGTCTGAGGCGACGAAGAGCATTCTGCAAGAAGTCGCAGCGCTTGGAAACCGTCATCTATGGCTGGCGCTCTCCAACACTGTTTTCTTCGCTGCCTCGATGTTTGCAATGTTCACATACATCGCGCCCCTGCTGCGGGATGTAACTGGTGTATCGCCGCAGGGAGTGACCTGGACTCTGTTCCTAATCGGCACCGGACTGACTGTCGGAAATCTCATTGGCGGAAAATTTGCGGACTGGAAGCTTGGTGCTTCGCTCACCACCATTTTCGCATTAGTCGCCGTGCTTTCTACCGTCTTCGTCCTGACGAGCCACTACTTCATCGCAGCGGAAATCACTCTTTTCCTTTGGGCCGCGGCAACCTTTGCTGCCGTTCCTGCACTCCAGGTGGGCGTCGTTCGCTTTGGCAAGGAAGCGCCAAATCTCGTCTCCACCGTGAATATCGGCGCCTTCAATGTCGGAAATGCAGTCGGGGCATGGGCCGGCGGCATGGTGCTGCAGGCCGGAGCGGATATCTCGCTCGTTCCGCTCGCAGCCGCCCTGCTTGCAGTCATTGGCCTTGGCCTGACAGGAGCGACTTACTTTTCCGCCGGCGGCAGAAAACTGGCTGCCGCTGAATAATCAACCAAGTCATTGAAAAGGAAACTTTATGTCTCGTCTCTTTGAACCCTTTAAGATGGGCGACGTCGAACTGAAAAACAAAATCGTCATGGCGCCCCTAACGCGCAATCGTTCGCCGGGCGCAGCCCCAAACGACATGAACATTGAATATTATCGTCAGCGGGCCGACGCGGGGCTGATAATCACGGAAGCAACTGCCATCACGCACCAGGGCCAAGGCTATGCTGATGTTCCGGGTCTCTATACGCCGGAAGCGATTGCCGGTTGGAAGAAAGTGACGAGCGCCGTCCACGAAAAAGGCGGCAAGATCGTCGTACAACTGTGGCATGTCGGCCGGATTTCCCATACGAGCCTGCAACCAAACGGCGGCAAGCCGGTCTCGTCAACAAGCAAAGCGGCCAAGGCGAAGACCTACATCCTCAAGGCAGACGGAAGCGGCGAATTCGCCGATACGTCAGAGCCGCGTGCGCTGACGGCAGAGGAAATCAAGGGGATCGTGGAAGACTATAGAAAAGCTTCCAAGGCTGCCATTGAGGCCGGCTTTGATGGGGTCGAAATCCACGCGGCAAACGGCTATCTCATCGACCAGTTTCTGCGCTCCGGCATCAATGATCGCACGGACGCTTACGGCGGTTCGATCGAAAACCGTGCGCGCTTCCTGTTTGAAGTTGTAGACGCTATTACCGACGCCATTGGCGCGTCACGCACAGGGATCCGCCTGTCGCCTGTTACACCGGCGAACGATGCGTCGGACAGCGATCCGCAACCTCTCTTCACCTATGTCGTGGAAAAACTCGCCGCCCATCAGCTATCTTATATCCACGTCATCGAAGGCGCGACAGGAGGCGATAGGAACTTCCAGCAAGGCGACAAGCCTTTTGACTATGATGCATTGCGAGCCGCTCATCATAAGGCAGGCGGCAAGGCGGCTTGGATGGTCAACAACGGCTATCAGCGCAGCACGGCGATCGATGCAGTTGATAGTGGGCATGCCGATCTCGTGGCCTTCGGCAAACCGTTCATCTCAAATCCGGACCTTGTCGAGCGCTTGAAAAGCGATGCACCTCTGAATCAGCTGAACCAGGAAAAGCTTTATGGCGGCGGACCTGAGGGCTACACAGACTATCCCACGCTCTCGAAAGCAAGCTAACCTACTTCCGTCGAAACCCGCCCTATGGCGGGTTTCTTTCTTTAGCAATGCGTTCTGAGTGCCTTCCGTAACGCTTCGTTCCTCGCATCAGCATGTAGCATACCGAAACATTCAAGCGGGCGCATGGCAGCGGGTTCGCCCCCCAACTCATGCATCGGGTTTTACTGATTTGACGGATGATGTTCGGACCGATTCTGTCGTAAGCTCGCCTTATGTTTGAAACCAGCATTGCCCTCTGGGCGCTCATTCCCGACGGCGAGCCAATCGTGACGCGCTCGAGCCACCTTCTTCCCGTGCTTTGGGAGGGTCATCCAGCAATGTTGAAAATTGCTCACGATCCTGCAGAACAAGCCGCATGCGAGGTTTTGCAGTGGTGGGCGGGACAAGGCGCCGCGAGGGTCTACCGCCGCCAAGGCGCCCATATTCTCATGGAACGAGCCGTAGGTTCGCCGTCATTGCTTCATATGGCGCTTGATGGAGAGGATAGAAAAGCCACAGAAATTATCTGCGGTGTTGCTGCACGATTGCACGAGCCTCACCCTCACCCGCGACCGCCACTCATTCCGCTCCGCGCATGGTTTGCATCTCTGGAACGCGCAAGCCAAAGCCAGGAAGAGCTTTATGCGCGGTGCTGGCGGATTGCAGAGGCGCTGCTGAGCGAACAACAAGAGATTACCGTCTTGCATGGCGACATCCACCAACAGAATATTCTGGAATTCGGCGAGGCGGGATGGAAGGCGATCGATCCAAGGGGATTGGTTGGTGAGCGCGCCTATGATTACGCCAATATCTTTGCAAATCCTGATCTTGCCGATGTCGCATCCGTGGAGCGGTTGCAAACAGAACTTCCTTTTGTCGCAGAGCTTCTCGCGGTTGAAAGCAAGCGTCTGCTGTGCTGGGTCATCGCCCATGCGGGACTGTCAGCGGCATGGTTTGCAGAAGATGGGTTTCCGATCGAGGCGGAGCGACAGCTACGGTTCGCCGCCCTCGCCCTGAGCCAGGTAGATCGCTAGAAGGAAGAAGGCTGGATCCGTCCCGCAGCACTTGCCTTGAAAGCGCCCGATTGGGCAAAGTAAGTTTCGATCCAACATTCTACGGCCATCATGGCGGCGCTGTTGGGCAAGGAGCTTTTCATGGACATCTCGCGCCGCTTTTTCCTCGCTCTGGCAGCAAGCATGGCAAGCGGCGCCGCGCGGGCGGCGCAAGATGTCGAAGAGATAGATCTTTGGCCGGCTCCCTTTGCAGCTCCTGAGGGAACACAACTTACGGAAACCACGGATGATAAGGGCGCGATAACCGGCGTCTTGCGCCCGCGCCTGCGCTATTATCGGCCTTCAAAACCGGTCGGCACGGCCATTCTCGTCGCCGCGGGCGGAGGCTATAAGCGCATCGAGGCAGCAAAGGAAAGCACCCCTGCCTGCCTTTGGCTGCAGTCGTTGGGCATTGCAGCGTTCGAACTTATCTACAGATTACCCCGCGAAATGGCATCGACGACAGCGCCGTTTGAAGACGCCCAGCGCGCTATGCGCGTGGTCAGGTCCCTGGCTCCCACGCATAGTTTTGAATCCGGATCGATTGGTATGATGGGCTTTTCTGCGGGAGGTCATCTAGCCGGGATAACAGCGACAAGGCCAAACACCGAATACCTGCCTGTTCTCGATGATATCGACACCAAGAGTGCAAGGCCCGATTTTGCAGCCTTGCTCTATCCCATCATTACGTTGATGGCGCCTTACGATGGTTCCTCGACGCGAGTCCAACTCATTGGTCATCATCCGTCCCACCACGACAGCGCAGAATGGTCGGTTGAACATCACGTCGATGCAGATTCGCCGACCATGTTTCTCGCCCATGCAGAGGACGATCCAATTTCGCCCGTGGAAAATAGCGTGATGATGTATCGTGCCCTGGAAGATTCAAGTGTGGCCGCCGAGCTGAAACTTTTCCATACGGGCGGCCATGGTTGGGGGATGGGGCGTGCGGGTACCGAACCGGCTGCGTGGCCAAACGAGTTTCACCATTGGTGCAGGAGCGCGGGCTTCCTGCACATTTGATGTCGTTATCGATCAGCCCAAGGCAGCCAATGTCGCCCTCACGGCCTGATCGAGAGGTGTATGCGGCTCCTTTCCAAGAAATTCTCGAAGGCGGTCATTCCGTAGCCTGACAGGCACGGTCCATAGGTAGCGCATTTCGTACACCTCGCGGAAAAACGGAACGAACGGTCTTCCAACAGCAACCATCCACCAGGGAAAGCGACTGACTTTGGCAGAGGCCCCAACCGTGTGCAAAATGGCCTTTATCATTTGCCGGCCATCATGATCCCAGACACCCTGCATATTGAAGACTGCGAAGGACGGAAGCTCGCCGTCTCTTGCAATGAGTTGGGCCACCGTCTCAGCGACATCCGGCAAATATGCCCATTGATGGCCGACGCCGTCCCGGCCGACATGGGTTACTTTCCGGCCGCCTGGAGTCGTTTTCACCAGACCCTGTGAAAACCAGTTATTTGCCGCCTGAGGGCCAAAGAAATCGCCGGTCCTCAGGATAAGAACGCGAACGCCTCCTTCTGCAGCAATCCGCAGGCGGCGTTCCATTTCTGCGCGGATCGCGCCTTTGCGTGTGATTGGCCGCTGCGGACTATCTTCGGCAATATCGGTCCAGGTGTCCGGCCCAAAGTTATAAACGCCGCCGGGCACAAAGAGACGGCTGTTGTTAATGCGCGCCGCTTCAATACTGTTTTCCAGCATCGGCAGGACAACCTTGTCCCAATCCTTGTAGCCAGGAGGGTTTACGGCGTGGACGATAAGGTTAGCGCCGACACTAGCGCTTGCCACATCCGTTGCCGACATTGCATCGCCCGCAATCCAGTCAAAGTCCGTGTGAAACGCTTCAACCTTGGATGGAGAACGATGGAGGGCACGGATCTTCCAGCCTGCTTTCGACAATCGACGGGCAATGGCACCGCCAACGCCGCCTGTTGCCCCCAAGACGAGAGCAACCTTCTGTTCTGAGACATGATGTTCCATGATGATCTCTCCACGTTTTCATGGAGTGGATTATGTCAGCATGATTGACTATGCGTAATTGATGGAAGCTCTATAGAAGATATTCAAAAATGAATGACCCTGATTGGCATCTTTATCGGACCTTCGGCGCCGTCCTGAAGGCAGGCTCATTATCTGGCGCGGCCAAGATGTTGAACATAACGCAGCCCAGTGCCGGTCGTCATGTCGAAGAACTGGAGCGCCAGCTTCAACGAAGCCTCGTCACAAGGTCACCGCAAGGCCTTCAGCCTACCGAAGCAGCTCTCATCCTGCAGCCTTTCGCAGAGGCAATGGCGGCGGCAGCCGATGCAATCGTCCGGCATTCGAAAAATGATCCGGATCTCATCAAAGGGATTGTGAAAGTCTCCGCAAGCCAGGTCGTCGGCGCAGAGGTTTTGCCTGCGATTTTGGCGAAACTTCAACGCGATCATCCCACTCTGCAGATCGAGCTATCACCGTCAGATGCGGTGGAGGACCTGCTTCGCCGCGATGCAGATATTGCCGTGAGGATGGTAGAACCCAAGCAAAAAGCACTTGTTGCACGCTCCGTCGGCACGATCTACCTCGGCTTTTATGCCCATCGTATCTACATCGAAAAATTTGGAGAACCGGCCGATCCTTCGGCCCTGCGCGATCACTTGCTGATCGGATTTCAGAGCGTAACGCCCTTTATCCGAGACTCGCTGGCGGCACTGCGGAAGGCTGTGCCAGATTTTCCGGACGAAGCTGAGACGCGATGGTCATTTCGCACCGATAGCGGCTCTGCTCAAAACGCTGCTTTGCGGGCTGGAGCAGGCATTGGAGTATGTCATTGCAAGCTCGCCGAGCGCGATGACAATCTCTTGCGAGTCTTGCCCGACATCAAGCTCAGTCTGCCAACCTATGTCGTCATGCACGAAGACCTTAAGGCGTCGGCAACCTGCCGCACTGTATTCGATGCTTTAGCAAGCGGCTTACGGGATTACATTGGTGGCAAGCGCAGGCAAGGCAACCCGGCAGCTTGAGTCACTTCAATGGCTCACTATCAACGACTTCTGTCTCCGGTCGGTCCCCGCCATCCGAATATTCCGTATGCCAACGGCCCTTCTCGTCCTGCCAACTGATTTCCTCCGGATCACCGCCAACCTGCTGCTCTGCGGCGACGATCCGCGCTGCAGCCAAAGCATCGGCATGGGTCACAAATGTTTCGGAATAAACATCGCCGAGACGGTAGGCCCATCCGCCATCATGCTGAACGACCTGATAAACCGCTTTCATCGCTGGCTCCTCCTTCAGTTGATCTTCCCTGAATTTCAGGGGCAAGTTCATTATCTCACTGATTTTACACTCTCGCAAACAAAGCCGTGCCAGCCTGGGTTGATAAGAAGCGACGCCAGATTAGATTGCCCTGGAAACGGGGAGTCATGGGAATGATGATACTATCGCGCCTAAGAGGCGAGATATTTTTATGTATTGCTGCTTTGGTCGCAGTTATCGCTTATCTGACTGAGCATAGTGTTTTGGAAATGGGACGAGGCGTGGCCGCCGTCGCAGCCGGACTGCTCGTCGTAACCATTGTTCTGGCGTCGATGCGGGTCGCCCATCACGCCGAGATCTTGGCCGCCAAGGTGGGCGATCCCTACGGCACGATGATCCTGACGCTCTCTGCCGTCGCTGTCGAAGTCATCATTCTGGCAATTCTGATGAGCAGCGACCCGTCACCGACGCTGGTCCGCGACACGATCTATGCAGCATTAATGCTCGACATCAACGGCATCCTGGGGCTTGCTGCTCTGCTTGGCGGCCTGAAGCACGGAGAGCAACCGTACAACGACAATTCGGGTAAAACCTATGGCGTCATGATCCTGACAGCCATCGGCATCTCGATGATCGTGCCGGAATTCGTGCCATCGGATCGCTGGCATTACTACTCGGCGTTCACGATCTGCGCGATGATTGCGCTCTACGCACTCTTTCTGCGCATGCAGGTTGGCCAACACAGCTACTTTTTCAGCTACAGCTACCCAAAGGCGGAAAAGCGCCGTGAGACTCCAGGAGAACCCCACGCCGAAGATCCGACCGTAGTCTCGATCGTCATCATTCTGATCGGCGTCGTGATTATCGGTATCCTGGCAGAATTCATGTCTGCATTCATGACCGCAGGCTTGAAGGATACCGGAGCGCCGCTTGCCCTGACGGCGATCGTCGTCGCCGCGATTTCGGCTGCGCCGGAAATTCTGACGGCTTTGCGCGCGGCACTGCGCAATCGCATGCAGGCAACCGTCAACATCGCCATGGGTGCCTCTCTTTCAACGGTGATTTTGACTGTGCCAGTCATGGAAGGCATCGCGCTTTACACCGGGCAGCCTTTCATCATGGCCATGTCTCCGGTCCAGACGGTCATGGTGATGATCACGCTGATCGCCGCTGCCATCAACCTCAACGATGGCGAAACAAATGCGATCGAGGGTATGACGCATTTTATCCTCTTCGCCACCTTCCTGATGCTGACCTTTCTCAACCTTTAGGGCTCGCAGCATTTGCCGAGAAAGGCCAAGCGTCACGCACGGCAATCAAAAGAAAACGGGCTCGCTGTCGAGGCGAGCCCGTTGTCCAGGTTCTCAGAAGAAATTAACGGCAGGCAGCGCAGAAACGCTGGATACGCTTGCAAGCCTCTTCCAGTAGAGCTTCCGATGTTGCGTAGGAAATGCGGAAGTTCGGGCCAAGGCCGAAAGCGGATCCCTGAACCACGGCAACGCCTTCGGTTTCCAGCAATTCCGAAACGAAATCGACATCGCTTTCAATGACTTTGCCGGAAGGAGCCGTCTTACCGATCAGCCCTGCGCAGGATGGATAAACATAGAACGCACCTTCAGGCGATGGGCAAACGATGCCGTTGGCCTGGTTCAGCATGGATACGACAAGGTCGCGGCGACCTTCAAAAATCTTCTTGTTCTTTGGGATGAAGTCCTGTGTTCCGTTCAGCGCCTCGACAGCAGCCCACTGTGCGATGGAGGTCGCACCCGAGGTCTGCTGCCCCTGGATCATATCCATAGCCTTGATCAGTTGCAGCGGACCAGCGGCATAACCGATGCGCCAGCCTGTCATGGCATAAGCCTTGGAGACGCCGTTCATCGTCAATGTGCGATCATAAAGCTGCGGCTCGACTTCGACGGGCGTGACGAACTTGAAGTCCCCGTAGGTCAGATGCTCGTACATGTCGTCGGTCAAAACCCAGACATGCGGATGCTTCAGCAACACGTCAGTCAGTGCCTTCAACTCTTCGTGTGAATAAGCAGCGCCTGATGGATTGGATGGCGAGTTGAAGATGAACCACTTGGTCTTCGGCGTTATGACCTTTTCAAGGTCGGCTGCCTGAAGCTTGAATTTGTTTTCCTGTGTCGCCGAAACGAAAACCGGAGTGCCGCCGCAAAGTGCCACCATTTCCGGATAGGACACCCAGTAAGGAGCAGGAATAACAACTTCATCGCCAGGGTTAAGCGTCGCCATGAAGGCGTTGAAGAGAATCTGTTTTCCGCCCGTACCGACGATCGTTTGCTCCGGCGTGTAATCAAGCCCGTTTTCGCGCTTGAACTTCGCGGCGATCGCCTTGCGCAATTCAGGAATGCCCGCGACTGGCGTGTACTTCGTCTCTCCGCGATTGATCGCGTCAATCGCAGCCTTCTTGATGTTGTCGGGCGTGTCGAAATCAGGCTCGCCAGCGCCGAGGCCGATGACGTCGCGTCCCTTGGCTTTCAGCTCTCGTGCTTTCTGGGTGACGGCAATGGTGGCTGAAGGCTTCACGCGGGAAAGGGCATCGGCAAGAAAGGCCATGATCATCGATCCTGTAGGTTGACGAGAGCAGACTGCTGATATCGGCAAGCTGCGATAGCTCTATGTCCAATATGCTCAGGCATTTCAAGCGCAAAGGGCTGATAGGTGCCATGATTCTTAATGATCGGTGCGCTGCGCGCGGCTGCCATGAATTCGCCCCAACAAATGCTGCGGCATGCCGCATTTTGGTCGTGACCGCGCCTGGATCAAGAGCGAACAAACCATACGAAGATTGGTGATAGAGGGTATGCCAATGTTTCTGGAAGACGAAGTTGCCGTAAACCGCATACGAGTTCGCAGAATGCGGACCTCGCTGACGATTGCCGTGATCGCGGTCGCGGCCTCGCTGATGACGGGCTTTGGCTTCATCTCGACGGCGAGAGCTGAGGAAGCACCGCGCGCAACGATCGAATTGATCAACATGCCGGCCTCGATCAATCAGACGATTCACAATTTCGCTCGTCCCGCTTCCGCCACAACGGCTTTTCCCAAACATCATGAAATCAATGGCAACGTCATGCGCGGCATGACGCTTCTTGTCGTTGCGATGACGGGCCTCAGCCTCCTCACGATCTGGCGTCGTCGCATCCGTGACATGGTTTTCCCAGGCGACCATGTCCATGCAAAATAGGTCCCATGCTGAGGTTGAGGCAGATGAGCATTTCGAACCTCTTCCGTCTTATGGCGAACTCATTTCGGCGCGCAAGGAACTAGCCGATAAAGCCACGGCAGGATATCAGTCTCGACCGCTGAAAAAACTCTCGCGCGGCGAACGGATCGCCGCCACCTTCATTGTGGCTATCGCCTTGTTGGGCATTGCATTGATCTGCGATGGACTACTGCATAGCTAGTCCGGCCTACGAAAATCCTTGCAAGCCGCAGGCACCGCACTTTCCGTAAACTTGTTCGTGAGCAACTCCGTCCCACCTTGAACCTTCGAAAATCGATGCCACCTTCAAAAGGTGAGATCGTGTGGGCATATGACCTGCAAGGTCTACGCGTCACGGGGGAATAGGTTTGCTACGAGTCAAGATATTGCTGAGTGCGCTTTTGATCAGCGCATCACTGCCTGGCGTTACGAGTTTCGCCGCAGAGACTGTCAAGACGGAGAAGGTGGCACTGAAAATTGAGACGATCGCAACGGGTCTCGATCATCCGTGGTCTGTCGAAGTTCTGCCCGACGGAAGCTACATTGTCTCCGAACGCTCAGGGAGCCTTCGTCTTATTCGAAATGGAATAGTAGGCGCACCGATCGATGGCGTACCCAAGGTCTTTCATCGCGGCCAAGGCGGCTTGCTGGACGTCGCAATCTCTCCCGATTTCGCCCAAAGCCGGATCATCTATTTTACAGCATCAACGAGCGCCAAAGACGGATCAGGAACCGAGGTGTTTCGAGCCCGTCTCGCCGACGATGGCAGAGAACTGAGCGAAGTGCGCTCGATCTTCAAGATGCGTCCTTTCACAAGCGGGAACATCCAGTATGGGGCGCGTATCGCAGTTGCACCGGATCGTACTCTCTTCGTCTCCCTTGGCGATCGCGGCGACAGAGATCGATCGCAGGATTGGAACGACGATGCCGGCGCAATCATCCACATCACTGCTGATGGCGCGATTGCCTCAGACAACCCGTTCAAAGACAATGGAAAGGCTCTGCCTGAAATATGGTCGAAAGGTCATCGAAACCCTCAGGGGATTGCTTTCGATAGCGCCGACGGATCGCTTTATACGGCTGAGCATGGCGCGCGTCGCGGCGACGAAATAAACCTGATCAAACCCGGCAGAAATTATGGCTGGCCAGTCATCACCTATGGCGTCGACTATTCTGGTGCCAAGATTGGCGAAGGAACCAAGAAAGCCGGTCTGGAGCAACCCATACACTACTGGGACCCTTCAATTGCACCGGGCGCACTTGCCGTCTATCGCGGCAAGATGTTTCCAGAATGGCAAGGTGATCTTCTGGTTGCGGCTCTAAAGTTCCAACTCCTGTCCCGCCTTCATCGAAATGGCGATGGAACCTTTACGGAAGAACGCATGCTTGCGAATAAATATGGACGGTTGCGTGATATTGTCGTCGCGCCGGATGGAGCCCTTCTCGTGGTAACGGATGAGAGTAACGGGGCATTGCTTCGCATTGCGCGAGCGCAGGAATAGCCAGTCTGGTTGCAGACCCAGTCTTGTCGGCATCCTGTTCAGCTGTTAGGGGACAGAAATTGCGGCGCATTATGCGCAATACCCCTCAACAGACCCGACTTTAGGATCGATATGACGCGCATTCAGGCGAACCTGCTGCTTTTGCTGGCGGCGGCCATATGGGGCGGCGGCTTCGTGGCCCAGAGCACCGGAATGGAAGCGATCGGTCCGTTCTGGTTTATCAGCCTGCGGTTCGCCATCGCGGCGCTTCTGCTTCTTCCATTTGCGCTCTTCGAAAAACGCAAGTTTACCGAGCGCATGACGAGTTCGAAAAAACTCCTATTTATCTGCGTCGGTATTGCGCTTTTTGGCGGCGCTTCGGCACAACAGGTTGGCCTCCAAACAACGACCGTGACCAATTCAGCCTTTATAACGGGCCTTTATGTAATCTTCGTGCCGCTCATCGCTGTCATCTTCCTGAAAAAGCCACCGCATTGGATTGTGTGGCCGGGAGCGATCATGGCTGCAACCGGTATTTTCCTGCTCTCCGGCGGGTCGCTCTCAGCCCTCACGAAAGGCGATGGCTTCACCTTGCTATGCGCGCTCTGCTGGGCTGCTCAGATTACCTTGGCAGGTATGGCGGTTAAAGTCACCGAGTGCCCGCTTTCTTTGTCCTGTGCCCAATTTGCGGTTACCGCTCTTGGCGGAGGTGCAGTCGCCTTGGCGACCGAAAGCTTCAGCTGGAGTGCTGTTGTCCAGGCTGCGCCTGAGATCCTTTATCTTGGGTTGTTCTCGTCTGGCCTGGCATTTTCCCTTCAGATCGTTGGGCAACGCTACACGACACCATCCCAGGCAGCCATATTCCTCTCATCTGAAGCCGTTTTCGGCGCCGCCCTGGGAGCATTGCTGTTAGGCGAGCGGATAACGGTGCTTGGTTATGCTGGTTGTGCACTCATGCTTGCTGCAATGCTGGTGACGGAACTCGTTCCTGAGCTTGCTCAACGCCGCCAGCTGGCAAGAAAATCCACTTGAATTGACGGTCAGGGCCTATTTTCCCAGCGAGTATCGATAAAAATTCGTATCGGCACATGCACAGCTGTGCGAAGCAGATTCGGCAAAAATCTCCTCGTATAAATCGTCCGATCAATGACAAAGAGGCAGAATCTAGGCACCATCTTGGAATTTTTTTTTGCGCAAAAAAAACACTGCTTCTGACGTGCTGCGCTCTGCCCAAATCGTAAAAAAACTTTTGCTTGCCAAATACCGATAATCGCATCAGTGTTTCTGCTGTTCGGGCATTTTGCGAGCATGGGAAGTCCTATAAATGCGAGCCGGAGACGTTAATTCTCCGGTCGGCCAGGCACAAAAAGCGGGCGTTAGTTCCGTAGGTTGTTTGCCGAAATAGAGGGGACCTTTTTCTCACATTCCATTACTGCCTGCCAACGTCCCGTTACGGGGTAATACTGCAATGCTACCCGTGTGGATGGCGGGTAGAGAGAAAAGGACCTGAGGCATGGCCGAGACTGGCACTGTAAAATTCTTTAATACCGACAAAGGCTTCGGATTTATCAAACCCGACAAGGGCGGAGCGGACATCTTCGTGCATATTTCCGCAGTGCAGGCATCAGGCTTGGCCGGCTTGACTGAAAATCAGAAGGTAAGCTTCGACACGGAGCCGGACCGCCGCGGCAAGGGACCGAAGGCAGTCAACCTGCAAATTGCTGGGTAAGCACCGTAGGCTGAAATCGCCTTTGGAGTTGAAGCCCGGCTAATAAGCCGGGTTTTTTATTCAGCGCCCGTTCAGGTGCTTATCGCTATTTATTTACCATCAGGTTGAGACATTCTCTCCACGATGTAAAGGATAGATGCATATGAACGGTTTCGCTAAAGCAGCTACATTGGCGGTTACCGCAGCGGCATTGACGCTGGGCTCCGTTGGGGCCGCATCGGCCGATGGCTGGCGTCATCGCCATCGCGACGATGCTTTGATAGGCGGAGCAGTGGGCCTGGCGACTGGCTTGGTCGTCGGTTCTGCAATCGCCAATTCGGGTCCCCGCTACGTGGAGGGTCCTCGTTATATCGATCCGCCGGTTTACGACGACGGCTATTATGAAGCCGCGCCTCCACCGGTCGTGTATCGCGCCCGTCCCGTTTACGTGGAAGAACGTCGCTACTACGCCCCTGTTCGTTCAGGCCTGGAGCCATGGACACCACAGTGGCAGCGCTACTGCGCCTATCGCTATCGCTCCTTTGATCCCAGAAGCGGGACATTTATCGGCAATGACGGCCGAAGCCATTTCTGCACGGCCAATTGATGAGAGCTTGAGCCAACAGCTCCGAACCATGAATTGCTTGTAATAGATGTCGCGCCGCCCTCAGGGCGGCGTTATTGCTTCTACTGTTCCGTTGGCCGTCTACAGTCCTTGTAGAAATGGATTGCTGCGTCGCTCGTCGCCAATGCGGCTCCCCGGTCCGTGACCGCAGATAAAGCCAACGTCATCGCCGAGGGGTAAAACCTTGGTTTTGATGGAGTGAAGAAGCTGCGCGTGATCCCCGCCAAACAGATCGGTGCGCCCGATCGACCCATTGAAGAGCACGTCGCCCAGATGCGCAAATTTTTGAGCTCTGTTCACATAGATCACGTGACCCGGAGCGTGACCGGGCGTATGGTAAACCTCGAACTCATGGGCTCCAATCGACAGCTTGTCACCATCGTTCAACCAGCGATCTGGCGTTACCGACTTCAACCCATCGATTCCATATGTCGCAGCTTGCGTTTCGATCCGCTCCAGCAGCGGTAAGTCGTCCTTATGTGGCCCAATGATCTCGACGCCAAGCGCCGCTTTCAGATCCTTTGCGCCCCCGGCGTGATCGAGATGACCATGGGTCAGCCAGATAGCCTTTATATCGAGCCCCTGCTCCTGGATTACCTCGAGAATTTTCGGTACATCCCCACCTGGATCGACGACAACGCCTTCTTTCGTCTGCGGATCGAACAGAATGGTGCAGTTCTGCTGAAATGGCGTCACCGGAATGATGCCAGCTTGAAGCATAGACATAGAAACCCTCATGTAACTCTATCCACCTCATACAGGCGGCGTATCGCTCCCGCCAGTCCTCACGTGAATTTGGGTGTTTGCAACAACATGAAAAAACAGTTGATCGCTTCGTAATGTCATTAAATGAAATACAAAACGGCGGTCCCGCTGATCAAAGAAAGCATAACCAAGAAACGTCATCATCATCAGTAAAATCAACAGCATATCGAAGATACGAGGCAATTGATGATCGTTCTACCTAACTTGGACTGATCGCTCCGTCCTCTTCTGCGTGGACGCTATTAAACTCCCCAAGCCGGAACAACCTCAAGGCAAACGCATTTCAACTGCCAGAACAACTACGGAGAGAAGAAATGACTTTTGCCAGAAACATTCTGATTGCCGGTTTGACGCTGGCGGCAACCGCTGGTGTTGCAAAAGCAGACATGACCGCAACCGCGATCAACGACCTTAATGTTCGCAGCGGCCCGGGCACCCAGTATCCGTCGGTGGGCGTCGCAACCCGCGGCTCAACCACAATGCTCGACGGGTGCATGGAAGGGAGCCGGTGGTGCCGCGTCGATGTTAACGGCATGCGAGGATGGGTCTATGCACAGTATCTGCAGGTCGATCACTCCGGCGCACCGGTCGTGGTTGAGGAGCATCGCGCAGAACTCGGCGTACCTACAGTGACTTATGAGACGACGGCGAGCGTCGTTCCATCCGAACCGCAGCCAGCGCCAGGCGATGAATTGATTGGACCGGTTGGATCCGTTGAGGCCGTCACACCGCCTGAAACCGTGCGCACCTATATCAGCACGGAGCAAGCCGATAGTGTTAGACTGAACGGAGATGTCGTCGTTGGCGCAGAGGTTCCGCAGAATGTGACATTCTACGATGTTCCGGACTACCAATATCGTTATACACGCATCAACGATCGTCCCGTTCTGGTTGATCCAGGCACACGCCGCATCGTCTATGTCTACAACTGATATAGGCTGAATATTTGCAGAAAGAGCTGGCCTTCGGGTCGGCTCTTTTTGTTTTGGTGGGAAAATCGTGTTCGTTCTGTAATGAAATCATGATTGAACATCGCAGCCAGTTGATCCGGCCACTGTTTCGACGCTATGCCTCATCACATGATTTTTTGAAGATGGTGTTTCGAACAGGGAAGGAAGAACAGCTTTGGGACGACAACCCAGTCGAAAGCCAGTCAAATCGGAACTTCTGTCCACCCCCATGGGCAATGTCGGTATCATCGATTTCGAGATCATCGAACTTTTATACTTTGCGTACCGCGATTTCGTATCGGACCCTGATGCGATCCTGGCGAAGAAAGAATTCGGCCGTGCGCATCACAGGGTCGTTCATTTCGTCAACCGCAATCCCGGAATGACCGTTGCTGATCTTCTCGATACGCTGAAGATCACCAAGCAAAGCCTCGCAAGAGTGCTCAAACAGCTGATCGATTCAGGATATATACACCAGGTTGCAGGCCCCGAAGATCGTCGCCAGCGCAAGCTTTATCCGACGAAGGCAGGCCGCGAACTGGCGCTTGCTCTTGCCGAACCGCAGTCGCGCCGCATAGAGCGCGCATTCGAAGCGGCACCGGATACGGCACGGGAAGCGGTCAGAGCGTTCTTGCAAGGCATGCGTGACCAAGAAAAGTCAGGGGGCTGAATTTATGCCGGGAAAAACTGTAATCTCCGATGATGCGGCGCATCTTCTTGTCGTTGACGACGATACCCGTATCCGTGCGCTGCTGAACAGGTACCTGACGGAAAGCGGTTTCCGCGTGACGGTGGCAGGCGATGGCGCAGAAGCGCAGCGAAAGCTCAAGGGATTGGATTTCGATCTGATCATCATGGATATTATGATGCCGGGAGAATCGGGCATCGAGGTTACGCGTAATCTGCGGACCATCAAAAATGTCCCGATCATCATGCTGACCGCACTTTCCGAATCCGACAATAGGATCGCGGGCCTTGAAGCCGGCGCAGACGATTATTTGTCGAAGCCCTTTGATCCTCGTGAACTGGTCCTGCGCGTCAACAACATTCTACGACGCAATGTCAGCAACGATACTCCAAAGATCGAACAGATCATGTTCGGTCCCTACACCTTCTCGCTGACGCGCCGTGAGTTGAAGAAATCGGCTGAGATCATTCGCCTGACGGACCGCGAGCAGGAAATCATGCTGCTGTTTGCACGCCGCGCTGGAGACACGATCCCGCGCCATGAACTGATCGGCAATGATATCGAGGTCGGAGAGCGAACCATCGATGTTCAGATCAACCGTCTTCGCCGCAAGATCGAGGAAGATCCGGCCAACCCGGTATGGCTTCAGACTGTTCGTGGTATTGGTTACCGTCTAAGTATCGATTAGGAAGGCATGAGAGAGTGAAAAGCGCATGGTGACATGGGAAACTCTGCGCCGCGATCCGCGCATGCCGCTGAACGGCTGGCGATGGTTTACACGTCGGCTCAGACGTCTGTTGCCAACCGGACTTTATGCGCGCTCGCTACTCATCATCATCATTCCGATGGTCATCCTGCAGGCCGTTGTGGTCGCCCTCTTCATGGAGCGGCATTGGCAGATGGTCACCCAGCGTCTTTCCTCCGCCGTGACACGCGACATTGCTGCCATCATCCAAATCATCGAAACCTATCCCCAGGATGCCGATTATAACCAGATCACGCGCATCGCGCGTGATCAGCTCAATCTACAGATTTCCATCGAGCCTGATGGCGAGCTACCCCCTCCCCGGGCCAAGCCGTTCTTTTCGATCTTGGACGGCATTTTGAGTGATGAAATCAAGGATCAGATAAAGCGGCCCTTCTGGATCGACACCGTGGGCGACAGCAGCCTGGTAGAAATCCGCATCAAGCTGCCCGATAAGATCCTACGTGTTCTGGCGCGCCGCAGTCAGACCTACGCCTCAAACACGCATATATTCATCGTCTGGATGATGGTGACATCGCTTGTCCTGATCGGCCTGTCTATTCTGTTCCTGCGCGGACAGATCCGGCCGATCCTGCGCCTTGCGCAGGCGGCGGAAAGCTTTGGTAAGGGCCAACGTGCCGATGGCTATCATCCGCGCGGTGCAGATGAAGTACGCCGCGCCGGTCTTGCCTTTATCCTCATGCGCGAACGAATAGAGCGACAGATCGAACAGCGTACGGCCATGCTGACAGGCGTCAGCCACGACCTCAGAACCATCCTCACGCGTTTCAAGCTGCAGCTCGCGCTGGCCGGAGATAATCCAGATCTCCAGGGCATGAGCGAGGATGTCGACGATATGCAGTCGATGCTGGAAGCCTACATGGCCTTCGCAAAGAACGAAATCGAGGAAGATGTCGGCGAAGTCCGTCTGCGGGAAGTCTTCGAAAAAATTGCCCAGGATTTTTCCCTGCATGGCAAGACATTCAGCTACACGATGGAAGGGGACGAAGAAGTCGCCGTACGACCCAATGCCTTCACCCGCCTCGTGCATAATCTTGCGTCGAACGCGCGTCGCTATGCCAGCCAACTGCAAATAGAGGCAAAGCATGGCGTGCGGTGGCTCACCATCACCTTTGATGATGATGGGCCCGGCATCCCGGAGAAGAACCGTGAAGATGTCTTCAAACCCTTTTTTCGACTGGATGAAGCACGCAATCTCGACGATTCCGGCACCGGGCTTGGCCTTGCCATCGCCCGCGATATCGCGCGAAGCCATGGCGGCGACGTCACGCTTGGCGACAGTCCGCTTGGTGGCTTACGTGCCATCATACGCGTGCCGGCTTAAGACCTGCCACAATCAGAGTTAGTAGATGTCAAGCCGAAGCAAATTCGCTTCGAAATCAACTATGGGGTCAACAAGAGGATGCCTCAGCCCGGCTATTGGCAGGTTGGTGCAATCCGAGTGAGTTCGACAGCAGGTTCAAGCATCAGATTGCTATCTTTGGCGACGTAGCGATATGTTCCGCGCCAAGAATCTTCCCCCGCCTGCGAGATGCGCAAACGATGATCGGAATCCGGGCATGATGCGTCAAAGGCAAGATCTCCAAGATCCATAAAATCCGCCTGGCAGCCCTTGGCCTCCGCCTTCGGCAACACCGGGTTCACGTGATTTTTGGCATCCGCCTCACTGTAGCAGATTTGGTAGGTCTGCTCGTCATTGGCCATGGCCGGCGTCAGACCGGGTGCAAAGATGCGAACCTTCCACAAGCCGGGCGGAAGTGTCGAATCATTGGACGCCGCGAAAGCCGACAGAGGAATGACGAACAAGCAAAACGACAGAAGAAGAGACTTCATTGGCAGTCTCCTAAACGTTTGGCAGTAACCGGCGTTGTGGGCTGCGGAAGATCGTCATCATTCTCATTCGTCTCATTGTAGGATATTTCGCCGGCGAACTGGCCCTCACCTTTCGGACGCAGTGAAAGACCCCAGTCACTCCCGTAATCGCCGTGATCGCATTGGGCGTCGACCTCAATGCCTGTTTCAAAGAAGTTGAGATGGTTGAGCACGCATTTTGCGTCCTGAGGTTTTGGCATCAAGGGCAAGGTCGCTTCGGTCATATCGGGTTTCAAACAAACATCGCGCGTCTGCTCCTTCACCCTGATGTCCTGATCGGTGCGCTCCAGCAATTGATAGGTGAAGTGCCACAACCCGCCCCATTCCGGGTGTTCTTTGGCCGGTTGGTCCTGGGGCTTCGTCTCCGATCCCTGTTGCACCAATCCCCCAGCCTGCAACGTCAAACGACGACTGAACCAGGAACCGAGGATATTGAAATCATTGAATGTCAGCCCGTAGGGTTTGAGAACCTCATCCTGCTTCGCAAGATCGGTCCCGGCAACGGAGGCTTTACGGGCATAGTAAACTTGTATCTCTCGAAACTTCTCCTCGGGCATCGGCTCTTTTTCCTGGAGCGGAACCTGATCAAGAACCGAGCGAGCGGCATCGCGAGCGTAGGCAGCATAGGGCCCGCCTGCAGTCTCGTTGAAGTAAGCGCCAAACATTTCGACCATGGCGAAGGTTGGATCGGCCTTCATCCTTTCGCCATAGATTTTATTGGCCTCGTCAAACCGAGCCTTGGTGAGGCCAAGCTTGTCAAGAATGGCCTCCTGGTCGCCATTCGGATCTCGAAACAGGGCATAGGTGGCATGTCCATAGGCACGATAGTCGATCCCGTCGACAGGCTCCAAAAGACTTTTATCGAAGCCCTCGCGAGACGAAGCGATAGGTGGCAAAGCATTCGAAGATGGAGTTTGCGCAAAGACGGCATCTGCACTGAAGGCCAGGAGCAGTTGTAGGCAGAAGCAGACAAAGAGCCATGAAAACTTACCTTTATGGAAAAATTGTAAACCTGCATGATCATGCATCATTTTAAATTTTTTCCGCTTCTTCATTTCAACATTTTGCTTGAACGCCGCATCTAGGTCACTCAAAGACACCGGCAACTCCCTGTGCGCCGCCTTCCTTGATCGCCCTTAGCCGCGCATGAACTGAAACCATCAAGATTGGCAAATAGGAGTAGGCTACGATACTGAGGGTAACCTCAATAATGATGCTAACGAGGGGAGAGCCAAACGCAATCAACCCTGCCAGCACGCGAATGACAGTCCAGCCGATATAGAAGATAACGAAGGCCGCTATGATCGGCCACCTGTAGCCCTTAGTCAGCGTCCAGCATCGCGACAGCGCGTCCCAGCGAGCGTCGTCGATCAGTAAAACTGGCTGTATGACGGCAAAAACGCCTAGCAGCCAGAGGCCCGGCACGAAGAATGCCATTATCCCAACCATAATCAAAATGAAGACAGCAAGGCTGAGGACGATAAGAACAAACAACCTCGGTAGAACAGAGGAAAGATACGCGCTGAAACGCGAAGGGTAACCCAATCTGGCATCTTCAGCAGCCAATGTGAGCATGCCCACTGCGACCTGCTGGACAAGGAAGCTCCAAAGGCCGGCAACAGACATGAAGAGCACGGTTGATGGCGTTTGTGCTGCGCCCATGTAATAGGCGAACAGAAGAACAAACGGCAGACCGCCCAGAATGAGAGCGACGATATCGACCATCAACACAAACAGCAGCTTGCTACGGAGCCAGACAAAGGCTTCAGATAAACGGGTGAAAACACCGAGCCTCAGATCGCTCGCTTCGTGATGGATATTCGCCATAGTTTCCCCTCGGCTTGCAATATGAAGAGGCTTACCATTTTTGTGATGGCATATAGCCTCAGCTAGATTTCTATTTTTGGGGCGGCGGTGCAGCACCAAGACCCTTCGCGCATCGCAGGCAAACCCACGTCCGTCCTTGACATCCCAGATTAATCTACTTTCTCGCTGTGAAATTTGTCGGCTCGTTCCTCACCAAAGAGCTTTTTCTGTTCCAAATATCCGCGCTGGGCGGTGTAGAAGGCCTGTAGGAATGCGCGCTCATCGCCAGTGAGGACCTGGTCGGAATAGTTGATCTTGGCCCTGATCTTTTCTGCGACCTGATGAAGATTGGTGATGTGCGCGGGGTCTGACCTGCCTTGCGCCTCAAGGCGCTTACTTGCCTGCAGAAGACCTTCAAGGACCTGCAGTTCATAAGCACCGTAAAGGTCAAGCTGCGCCGTGGTGAAGGTAAAGTGATCCAAGGCGACGGAACTCTTGTCCGTTGCCAGATCCGGCAGGAGCACTGCCCGCGGCTGCTCGACGACGGCGGTATCGGCTGCAAGATCGCCAAGTCGCTGGTTGATCTTGCTACGCCAGGGCACGAAAGCAACAAAACACAGCCAGAGGCAGGCGAGCGGCGTCGTCACTCCATTGCCTTCAAACATAATCCCGAATGGAATGGAGAGCTCTGCCTGCTTCATCAAATTGCGCACGGTGATCGCATGCGTCGTTAAGCCCTTGCCGCTTCGAGAAACCACGCGGATACCGACGATCTTCTTGCCGAGCGTGCGTCCGTTCATCAAAAGCTCGCTGATGACATAATATGGGACGCCGAAGAGTAGATAGAGCAGCGTCACGAGAGCACTGAAAGCCTGCATACTCCAGTCGAACGCGAAGACCAGCGAATAGACAAGGATCGCGAAGACGACGTTCAGTATCAAGCCGTCAAGCAGATAAGCACCAAGTCGGGAGCCAAGGCTGGCAACATTCAGCTTCAGCACCACCCCCTCTGGAGGAAGAAATTCGAGTGTCTTGCCGAGTGGTGCACCAAGCTCAAGGGGACGCCGGCGCTGATTTTGGTCGGCTTTTTTCTTTCTTCGCCAGAATCTTGCCATCAGCCATTCCTTTGTAGAGCGCCGGGCCGATCATAGGGCGGGACGATGTTTCGCCCGCCGAACATGAACCAGGCGAACCACATGGCGCCCATTCCCCATCCAATGGCAATGCGCGCCCAAAAATCGGTAACGACCTGTCTGCCCACCCCTTCGAGCAATCCTGCAACCACGAGCATCAAGGCCGCAAGGACGGCGAGCTTGGTCGCATCGACAGCAGCTTCGCGCAGGGCACCGCCCCTGCTTCGCAGACCGGGAAACAGGACGGCAAATCCGAGCCGCAACCCGCCCGCCCCGCTGAGAACGAAAGCCGTAAGCTCAGTGACGCCATGGATCGAAAGCCATGCAAGCAGATCAGGAAGAAGGCCCTTATCGGCAAAAACCGCGGCGAACGCTCCGACCGTCGCTCCGTTGAAAATAATCAAGAGCGCGCCCGGAACGCACACGATGACGCCAAGGGCGAACATCGTGATAGAGACCGAGGTGTTGTGCGAAAAGAGATAGGCCGCAAAGGACGAGAGTTGGCTGATGTCAGCATCACGGTCGTAAAGCCCGGCGCGAAGGGACTCGGCAGTCGCCGCAGGGCCGCGGCCTCCCGCAAGTCCAGCCGGCACGAAGGCATAGAACCATTCGGGATCTGAATTCGTCAGGGCGTAGGCAATGGCAACGCCGAACGCCAGGAAAGCAAAAGAGGCAAGAATGGCTACGAAAGAGCGACGGACGGCCTGGGGCGCGCCGACGCTGATGAAGCGCCATACGATCCCACGCAAGCTCTGGCGGGGAGCATAGACCACGAGATAAGCACGCGCGCAGAGGCTTTCGAGAAAAGCCACCACGCCCGCATCGAGCGAAATCGCCCGCGCCACAGACAGAGAGTTGACCGCCTGCCGATAAAGCATCACGAGATCACGTGCATCCTCAAAGGCCAGGCTGGAGAAGCCGCCCTTTTCGACCGTGTCGACGATTGCCGCTAGCCGTCGCCATCCTGGCTCGCGCTCCGCACGAAACCGGCTGGATCTAATCAGGTCGCCCTCTGCGCTCATATGAGATCCTTCGCCTTGATCATCAGATAGGTTGAGATAAGCTTCGGCGTGATGCCGCTCGGGTCGGCATCGATCACGAAAACACCAAGCCGCGACAGCTTTTGCAGCACCATACGACGCTCTCGCAGCAGCCCCTCGACGGAAACTGCCTCGGCGACACCTGTGAGGTTACGAGCAGCGCCTCTCGTGTAAATCTGCAAAAGCGGATCTCGAACACTGACAAAGACCAGGACATGATGCCGGATCAGGACAGCCGCGTTCTCTACAAGCAGCTCGGCAGTGGTCGTATCCACGAAGTCGGAGAAGATGACAACAAGCGCTCGTCGCCCGAGACGGTGATGAAGGTGACTGATCGCAAGGGTGTGGTTGGTTTCAACCGAACGATAGGCAAGGCTGGCTGTGTGCGAGCGAATGCGCGAGAAAGCGGCCCTGCCCCCGCTTGGTGGAATAAAGAGATTGGGACGGGCGTCGAACCCGTAGAGGCCTACGAGGTCGCCGCCTTGCACAGCAGCCCAGGCAAGGGCAAGCGCCGACTTGATCATGTGGTCTAACTTCGGCAAACCCTCAATGTCTTCGCGCATCAGATGCCCGTTGTCGAGCGCCAAGATGACATGCTGATTTTGCTCGGCGCGCATCTCGCGTGCAACAAGCGAGCCGTGACGGGCAGACCGCTTATAATCGATCTTTCGGCTATCCATGCCTGTGACGAAATCGCTGAGCTGGTGGAATTCCGATCCTTCTCCTCTCAGAGAAGAGGCCTTGGCTCCAAAAGACTGCGCAACGATCTGAAGGTCTATTTCACCGGACACGATCGAACGAACATTCGGAATGACGGAGATCATGGCATCCCATTGGTAGCTGCCGATCCGATCGATCAACCGCAACCGCCCCGGCCGTCGCACGAACACCCGGTCGACGACCCACGTTCCTCTGCGTGCAGCGTGGAGAGCAATATTTGCAGAAGCGACGTCAAGGTTGCGCGACAGCGCAACTTCATTGGGTCCCGTCAGTCCCTCCGGCCACAAAATACGGGCGACACTGTTCTTCGGCAGAGCTTTGCCTTTTTGCGTCCGGAATAGACGCAGCATAAGCGCCGCGTTCTCGCCAACGAAGACTTCGTGGCGGCCGGCAGGACCCAGCTTAAAGCGCCGCGATCCGGGCGTCAGTGCAATATCGACGATCATGCACAACACCAAAAGCGCCCAGATAAGCAGCAGGCTCTCTGGGCTAACCACCGGAAATGCAATGATGGCGATAGAAAGCAGCGTGATCAGACCTGCAATGGCAAGCAACTGCCAGGATGGACGCATTAGCGCGGCGCCTCGACTTGGTCGAGGAGAGCCTCCAGCACGCCGACCGGATCGCGACCATCGATCTCCGCACTTGGTGACAGCACGATGCGATGACGCATCGCCGGCACGAACAGGGTTTTGACATCGTCTGGTATGGCGTAATCCCGTCCATGTAACGCCGCCCGTGCCCGCACTGCCCCGCAAAGCGCGTCCGCGGCACGGGTCGAAACGCCGTAGGCAATATCTGCGTCGTTGCGCGTTGCACGCGCCAGCGACAGTACATAGCGCAAGATTGTTTCGTCGAGGCGGATTGAGTCCACAAGCTGCTGCGCGCTTTGCAACTCGGCAAGTCCGGCAACAGGCGTGATTGCGGCGCGGCGCGCATCATGATCAAGGGCCTGCAACGCATGCCGGCTCAGAATAGAGAATTCCGCTTCTTCGGATGGGAAATCGAGAACGAGCTTGAATAAAAACCGGTCGAGCTGGGCCTCCGGCAACGGATAAGTACCTTGCTGCTCGATAGGATTTTGCGTCGCGATGGTGAAGAACATATTTCCCACGCGATGATCAACGCCATCGATGGTCACGCGTCGCTCGTTCATCACCTGCAGCAAGGCTGCTTGCGTCTTGGGGGGCGCGCGGTTGATTTCGTCAGCAAGAAGAATGTCGGTGAAGACAGGCCCTTTGACAAGTTGGAAACGATGCGCACCAAAATCATAAATGTTGGAGCCGATCACGTCGCCGGGCATAAGATCCGGCGTGAATTGGATACGCTTGAACTCAAGCGAAAGCGCCGAAGATAGGCTTTGCGCAAGCAGTGTCTTGGCTGTTCCGGGCGGTCCTTCGAGTAGGCAATGGCCACGGGCAAAAAGAGAGACGAGCAGATGCTCAATCACATGTTTTTGTCCTTGGACAGCCTTCTCGATCTCACCGGCGATCGCGTCTCGAAGAACTCGCAGATCGTCCAAATTCATTCCATATCTCCTGAAGCGTTCGTTCAAAAAGGTCTAGGGCTGCAAAGCGTTGATGATCGGCACTGCTTGGGTCCCGCACGCCTTCAAGTGCGTCCGAAAATTGTCGGGCAAGAGGGGGAGATCGGCGCGTCAATACCCGTCCAATGCGGACCTCATCCGATAACTCGCCGTCGGAATTCGCTTTCCGGGCCGGCAGGATTGCACCCGCAAGCGTCTCGAGACGAGCCTGAACATGCACCGCCACCAGATCACTCTCGCTGCCGGAAAGCCGCAGAATGCGCCCAGAGGCTTCGATTGTCCGACGCTTGGAAGCACCGCTGCTCTCGACAGGCTCTACAGCGCTTCCGAAGCGACGCATGCCGCGCCACGAGGCAAGCGCCATCATCATGACCAGCCCAGCCCAAACATAGGAGAACGGATAGACGAAAAATCGCGACAGATCGGCGATGCTGCGTTGATGCGTATCCTCTCCCTCTTCGGACGACGGAACCTCGCCTCCCTCGGATGCAGCCTGGTGGCCGGTACCGGCCTTATTATCGATGTAAATGCCCCCAGCATGCGCACCCGTGAGCGCAATGAGCTTGGTTGCCAAGCCTGCATTATCCCCTAGAGCAAGGCCATGGTTATCGAGAAAATCCGGATCGGAAAGAACAAAAAAAGATTCGCCGTTTGTTCCGGCATCACTGCATTGGGCTAGGATGGCCCCTCGTTTGTCGACGCTGACCAGCGGCTCGCAATAATCTTCAATTTCCTCACCGAAAACCTGCAGCCCATAGATGGTGGCGGTACCAAGAGGTTTACCGTCAGCACCGTTAAGGGAAAGGCTCTCAAGCCCCACGACTTTTCCCCTGGCGACGGATTCTCCGTAGAAATCGATCTTGTCTTCGGGAATTAGGAGTGAAGGATGAGCTTTGCCGAGAGACACGAAGCCGGTGCGCCATTTTGGTAGAACTGCGAGAACCGGACCGCTCGCTGCTTTGGCCTCGAAATTGTCAAGGCTGAGAGGTCGAGGCGCCGAAGACCCAAGCTTACGCTCTTCTCCCGTTAAATCTTCGTTGTTGTTATCGCTCAGATCATTGTCGTAGATCGGCACGATTCTGAGCAGATTTTTCCAACCACTATCCTTGGTTCGAGGCGGCGTTTCCGGAACTTGTACACCCTGATGCTTGAGCCAAACACCAAGGCCGTCAAAGCCGATGGCTGACTTTCCTAGCGTATCGGGGCCTCCGAAAAGGAGCAAAAGCAGGATGAGCACAACGGCGCCTACGCCGATCAAAACAAGCGAAAAAATACTTTCTCGCGGCGCTGCGCTGCTTGTGGGTATCGCTGTCGCGTTGGTGGTCATGCTGGACCGACCCGGTGCAGAAACGGCTTTACAAGCCGAAGGCATTCCTCATAGGCTTCGCGGCTGATATGGCGCCCGCCAAAAACAACAAGCTCGGTTTGCCGCGCCACTTGCTCAAGCGCTTCCCGGTGCTGCCAGCTTCCGGGTAGTCGCTGCATCAGCTCCCGCGTCGTCAAGCTTCGCTTGCTGTTGATCGCGTTATCGCGCGCTGCAAGATCGAGAAAGCGCTGTAAAATGATCCGCAAGCCCTCGCGTGGATCTTGAAGGGACTCAAGCCTGGAGACGAGGTCGAGATCAACCGGCGCTGCCACGGGCTGCTTGCCTCGTTCCTTGAAGGTCTCGCCAAACTCCCGATCGCGCCTCTCGAAGAGACCGATGATAGAACGCCGCCAGTATATGAGCGCGCCGACGCACAAGACGAGGAAAACGCCGAGGATTCCTCTGGAAACGAAGGTCAGGGTGCCGGTGTCCGAAAATTCGGCCGGGTTTTGCTCCTCAACAGGCTTTTCATCCAGATCCGCATCCGGGCGAAGGTAAACCACGGACGTCTGCAGCCCTTTGCCGAACACTGATTCTATGTAATCCTTTCCAGCCTGGCTTTGCGGCGGCGGCGCCTGCGCAGCATCCTGCGCCATTGCTGTAAGGGGGATGAAGATGACGAGAGCAAAAACTGCGCAGAACGTCCTCTTAAGATCAAGAAAAGACATCGACCATACTCCGATGCTCCTTGATGGCACGTAATCTTTGGTAAACTGCCGTCGAACCGAGTGCAGAAAACGTCGCAACAACAGCAAACCCGAAATAGAAAGCTTTGGGCGCGACAAGGGCTACCAATCTGCTGTCGAGGTCAAGAACAAGAAAGGTCATCGGCACAATGATGACAAGGCAGATCATAATAAGAATGAAGTTATAACAGATGATCGGCCAGCGATAATACTGGGTCAAAACGCCTGCGCGCCGCACCGCCGCAAAATTTGCTTTCTCCACGAGTAGAATCGGCAGGATTGGGGTGAAACTCGCCATGACCCAAAGACCCACGATCGGAAAAATCGATTGCCCCATCAAAATGAGCAAAAGTACGATTGCAACGATAAGAACAAGCGGAAGATAGCGCCTCAGCGCAATCGAAATATATTGCTGAACTGAACGTCCCCCTTGTGTGTGGACGTCATATGCCGCGATTGAAGCAATTGCGAGCAAGAAGCATTGGCAAAGGAAACAGCAGATGATTGAGGTCCAGCCAATATTTCCAGCAAACTCGTCCGCAGCTACCCCTTGGCTAAGCAGCAGCGAGATGGCACCCGACACAATGGCAAAGGGAAAGCCAACGCCGATGAGCAGAACGGCAACCAGAAAGAAGAGTGGGCGCTTGGCGAAAGGAAGGAACGTTGCCTTCAAACAAGCTGCAACGCCGAAGCGTTCGCGCTGCCCCTCCGCCTGCAAAGCCGCCATCCATCCCCCCGAAAAATACAGCGCGCACGTTCTGAAACTAAGGAGATCATAAGTAGAGCTCTCTTCAGCTTCAACAACCTACTGAAGCAAGCAATTCAAAAATCAGAACTATCCCGAACATTTCGTAAAGTAATATGCAACTTTGCGTTTAGCAAATAGAACAACCATTTATCTTCGTTGTCTTGCGCCAAGGAAAGTCAACTACAACTCGAGGGGTTTTTGACGCGGACGCAAGCAGGATCAACAAGGCAATTTTTTTGACGAACCCTGAAGTTAGCGAGGATCTTTCGACTTTTAACGTCGATACTGCAGGTCCAGCGAGGTCCTACATGATTTTTCGGCCGTTCGGCACCGCGCGTTCGGGTTGCGCAAGAACAATGGCACCGGTCTCATCTTCAAAGCCGAGTGTCAAAACCTCGGAACGAAAAGGCCCGATTTGACGCGGAGGAAAGTTGACGACCGCCAAGACCTGGCGGCCAATCAACGTTTCTGGCGTGTAATGAACGGTGATCTGCGCCGATGACTTTTTTTGACCGATTTCGGGACCGAAATCGATCAACAGCTTGAAAGCCGGCTTTCTAGCCTCTGGAAAGGGCTTGGCTTCGACAACGGTACCGACGCGAATGTCGACTCGCTCGAAATCCAGGTAGTTGATTTCTTCCATCCCCGACCCCGTCAGTTCGACAACTCTTCCGCGCGCTGGCGCGCCGCGGCCAGAGCCTTATCGAAAAGAGGCTGCATGCCCTCGTCACTCATCAAGACGGAAAGCGCAGCCGCTGTGGTCCCGCCTGGCGAGGTAACGTTCTGACGAAGCTTTGTAGCGCCGTCGGGGGACTGGTGCAGCAATTCACCAGCCCCCGCCACGGTTTCCCGGGCGAGTCGCATGGCAAGGTCCGCCGGCAGCCCGAGTTTTCGGCCTGCTTCCGCCATGCACTCGACGAGATAAAACACATAGGCTGGACCGCTGCCCGATAGCGCCGTGACGGCGTCTATCTCGCTTTCGGCCTGCAGCCATTCCACTGGACCAGATACACTCAGAAGAGAATGCACAGATTGACGTTGTGCGGAGCTTACGCGGCTATTGGCAAAAGCGCCCGTGACACCGCGACCGACCATTGCCGGCGTATTGGGCATGGCGCGCACCATGGCCGCATCGCCCAAATGAGACTCCATAAAAGAAATAGTCTTGCCGGCTGCCACCGACACCACAACGGTATCTGGGCCCACGGCAGACTTCAATGGAGACAAAGCTGCCTCCATGATCTGCGGCTTCACGGCAAGGAAAAGGATATTTGCCTTAAAATCTTCCGGCAGGGCGGTCATATGTGAGGCGCCCGCTTCATTGATCGTTTGCATAATTGTTGCCGACGGAGCGGGATCGACCACGATCACCGAGCCGCCTGCAACGCCACTTTTCAACCAACCGGACAGCATGGCGCCGCCCATATTTCCCGCGCCAACGAGAACAATAGGACCCAAGCGATGCATCAGGCCTCGCCCACCGTTTCGAAAAGAACGCTTTCCATCGCCTTGCTGGCTTCCATGCCGGACCAGATAACAAATTGGAAGGCTTGATAATAGGCCTCGCACGTATCGACCGCGCTCGACAAGAGCACCTCAACCTGCCGATTGGTGGGCTCCGCGCCCCCTGACAACAGGAGCGACTGCCGGAAGATGATCACGTCTTCCTGCCGCCATAGATCGAAATGCCCCATCAGGACCTGGCTATTGATAAGCGCCAGAAGCTTTGTGATTTCGTTCGCGCGCACATCTGGCACGCGAATGTCGAAGGCACATCCTAGATGCAGCGTCTCAAACTGCTCCATCCAGGAGAACGACACATGATAGTCGGCCCATCGGCCCTCTACCGTCATGGCGATTTCATCTTCGCCTGATCGTTCGAAGGACCAGTCATTATGCGTCGCAACAAACTCGATCATGTCGACCGGGTTCGACTGACGCTCGATCTCGAATTCCATCAGGCTCATACAGCACCTTCTTGACCGAATCGAAGCACTTCCCCCAAGCGAACAACGCAAGACAAAAGCTCGATCGGAATTACCATTCGGATGATCGTTGAACCAATGGCAGGCTGACACGCTGAACCTGCCTGGAGCTTACCACCGTCGTTTCGAATCATCATTTAAAATCAGTCTATAATGGGCCTCCGCTCATGCCACCCCCTCACTCGCCTTTTCGGCAAGGACGCTGTGGAAAGCTCTTGCCAATCCGATTCAGAAGGATGCTTTAAACGACTCTGGCGATTGAATTTTTCGGACGTATCCACAGGCTGCAAAAAAATTAGCCAGGCAGCCTGATTTTCACCTGCGGGATACAACCGTTGCGACCCGATGGGCTCGTTGCGAGGCAAATTGCGTTTCAGAAAAGATAAAAGCGCCACTTTCACAAGCAGCGCCTTAAACGAATTGCATGACCGTGACCTCGATCTCGAGGTGCTTGAGTTTTAGGACTGTTGCGAGGGCTTGTCGGCCTTGGCCGCCCTTGCGGGCTTGGCTTCGAGAGCTTCTATTCGCGCCTTGAGGGCTTCATTTTCCTCGCGGGCTTTGATTGCCATCTCACGAACAGCTTCGAATTCCTCACGGCGCACCACATCCATGCTGTTCAGCCAACGCTCGGCCTGGCTGGCAAACGCGGTCTCGATTTCCTTCTTAACGCCTTGGGCAGCACCAGCTGCATCGGTCATCATCTTGGCGAACTCGTCCATGATGCGGTTCGTTCCAGTCGTCACGGCAATGTCTCCCTTTTGAAAGTCACGCCGCAACCCCTTGCAACCAGGCGCGGCCTCATGTGAGTGAGGTAGGGCTTCGCCCTTACGGATGCAAGCGTTTTGCATGGGATAAGCCCTGCGGATGCCCTCACCTGCCCAACATTCGACTTGACCCTATGCAATCTCGGAGCCATGTTCCGACGGCATCAAGGGGTGAGCAAAACTTGCCGACAACAGCCTATCTCGCGGCAATCATGCCGTTTCCAAATATCGATCCGATCGCCTTTTCCATAGGTCCGCTGGCCGTGCATTGGTACGGTCTGGCCTATGTTGCCGGCATTTTGTTGGGCTGGCTTTATGCCCGAACGCTGGTGGGCAATGACAGGCTCTGGCCCCATGATCGGTCACCGATCACAAAAACACAAATCGACGACTTTATCGTATGGGTGGCGCTTGGCATCGTGCTCGGTGGCCGCATTGGCTATGTGCTGTTCTACGATTTGCAGGCCGTTCTGGATAATCCTCTGCGCGCCGTGCAGATCTGGCGGGGCGGCATGTCCTTTCACGGCGGCCTTACTGGCACGGTCATTGCCATGTTCTTCTTCGCCCGTGGCCACCGGATTCCCCTCTGGAGCCTGTTCGACACCGTCGCCACAGTTGTGCCGATCGGCCTTTTCTTTGGCCGCATGGCAAACTTCATCAATGGCGAATTGTGGGGGCGATTGACGGATGTACCCTGGGCCGTAGTCTTTCCGAGCGGCGGACCTTTCGCTCGCCATCCCAGCCAGCTCTACGAAGGCGGTCTCGAAGGTGTCGTTCTGCTTAGCATCCTTGCGGTGCTCGTTTACGTCTTTCGCGCACTCAAAACGCCGGGGCTGGTCTCGGGCGTCTTCGTGATCGGCTATGCATTTTCCAGAATCTTTGTCGAGTTTTTCCGCGAACCGGATGTTCAACTCGGCTATCTTCTTGGCACCAATTGGCTGACGATGGGCATGGTCCTTTCCACGCCGATGGTTTTCCTTGGCATCTGGGCGATCTGGCGGGCGCGTCGCAGCGCGGCGAACCAGCAGAAATAAATCAGGGCATACAGCCATGACGACCACACTAGGCGAAAAGATCAAAGCGATCATTCGTGCGAACGGACCGATCAGCGTCACGGATTATTTCTCTTTGTGCCTCGCCGATCCCGAATACGGCTACTACGCGACCCGCGAGCCGTTCGGTCGGTTGGGCGATTTCGTAACAGCGCCAGAGGTCAGCCAATTGTTCGGCGAAATGATCGGCGTCTTTACCGTTCATGCCTGGCAACGACACAATACGCCTGCCAATGTTCGTTTGGTCGAAGTTGGACCGGGTCGCGGAACGATGATGGCTGACATGCTTCGCGTCATTGCGCGTCTCGCGCCGCCGCTGTTCGACACGATGAGCGTTCATCTTGTGGAAACAAGTCAACGGCTTTCTGACATCCAGGGCGAAACGCTGGCCGACTATTCGCAAAAGATATCCTGGCATAAGAGCTTTGACGATCTTCCGGAAGGCTTCACCCTGCTGGTCGCCAATGAGTTGTTTGACGCCATTCCAATCCGCCAATTCGTCAAAACCGCCAATGGTTTTCGCGAGCGCATGGTCGGTCTTGATATCAACGACGACCTGACTTTTGCCGTCGGCGTTGCCGGTTTGGATCCTGCAGCTCTTCCGGAGGGCGCGAACAAAGCGCCTGTTGGCACCATCTTTGAGATCGCTCCGGCAAGGCAAGCCGTTATGCAGGCCATCTGCGAGAGGCTGCGCAGCTTCCATGGTAGTGCGCTCGCCATCGACTACGGTCATCTCCTCACCGACTTTGGCGATACGCTTCAAGCTGTGCGCATGCACGAGTTCGACCCGCCGCTTGCACATCCGGGGGAAGCAGACCTTACCAGCCATGTGGATTTTGAGGCTCTTGCGGCCGTGGCGGAAGATTGCGGCGTGCACGTAAACGGGCTGCTGACGCAGGGAGAATTGCTTGTCGGCCTCGGCATTCTGGATCGTGCAGCGGCGCTCGGTCGTGACCGTGAAGCACACACCCGCTCTGTGCTACAGACTGCAGTGGATCGTCTCGCTGGAGAAGGTGAAGGGCGGATGGGCGCGCTCTTCAAAGCCATCGCAGTTTCCTACCCGGTGATCGATGTAATGCCATTTAACAAGATCGACTGACGAGAGCGGAAATGCTCGCCTTCGCAGCTTGAAGGTGAGTTTTGCGGTCTTAAGATAGAGCGTAAGTTTATCCTCAGTTGAGCGAAGGCGCGCCCGCTAGAACAGAATGGCCCCGACAAGTCGGCCAGAAGCATGGATATGCGATGACAAACGAAACTCTGGAACCAATCAGAAGCCAACTCTTGAGCGAAGAAGCCGCGCAGATTTGCAGCCACGGCTACTTCACGCGCCAAGGCGGCGTTTCCGACGGCATATATGAGAGCCTCAATGTCGGGAGGGGTTCTCAAGACGATCGTGCAAAGGTCGAGGAAAACAGACGCCGTGTCGCAGCCTGGTTTGGTCTTTCGCCCGAAAAGCTTGCAACGGTTCACCAGATCCACTCTCCGGATGTTGTTGTCATCGACGAGACGTTCGATGGGAGTACTCCGCAAGCGGACGCCATGGTGACGGCAACCGGCGGAGTTGTTTTAGGTGTATTGGCAGCCGATTGCGGTCCGGTTCTCTTCGCCGATGCAAAGCATGGCGTGATCGGCGCTGCGCATGCCGGCTGGAAAGGTGCGCTAACGGGAGTTCTGGAAAATACAATTGCAGCAATGGAAAAGCTCGGCGCCGAGCGCTCTTCGATCGACGCATGCCTCGGCCCGTCCATCAGCCGCACGAACTATGAGGTTGGGCCTGAATTTAAAGACCGGTTTCTGGCACATGATCCGTCCTACGAGAGATTTTTTTCGCCTTCGGAACGCCCCGGGCACGCCATGTTTGATCTGCCGGCTCTGACGGTTTACCGGCTTAAGCTCGCTGGTGTTAGGGCAGAGAGCCTCGGCATCTGCACCTATGCAGATCCGCAACGCTTCTTTTCCTATCGACGCACCACACATCACAATGAGCCCGACTACGGCAGGCAGATTTCCGCAATTGCTTTGAAGGAGCTTTGAGGCTCATGGCGCTGCACTTCGAACGGTCCGAATACGAACATCGAATGACGAGACTGACGGAGCGCATGCGCGAGGAAAAGCTGGATGCGCTTTTGCTTTTCGCGCAGGAAAGCATGCATTGGCTGACCGGCTATGACACATTTGGCTATTGCATCTTTCAAACACTCGTTGTGACCGTCGACGGAAAAATGACGCTTCTGACCAGATCGGCTGACTTGCGTCAGGCGCGGCAGACCTCGATCATCGACGAGATACAAATCTGGATCGACCGGGTAAACGCCGATCCGACCGTCGACCTTAAAAATCTTCTCGCCGACCTCAATCTACTGGGATCGAGGATTGGCGTCGAATATGACACGCACGGAATGACAGGCAGAACTGCGCGTCTCGTGGATGCACAGCTTTCGACATTCGGCCATCTGGTCGATGCGTCTTACATCGTAAGTCGTCTCCGACTGATAAAGAGCCCGGCCGAGATTGCCTATGTGGAACGGGCGGCGGCGCTTGCCGATGATGCGCTTGATGCCGCCATGCCGTTGATAAAGCCGGGTACGAATGAATCTGCGATCTTGAACGCGATGCAGGGCGCTATTTTTGCGGGCGGTGGCGATTACCCTGCGAATGAATTTGCAGTGGGTTCCGGCCCGGACGCCCTGCTCTGTCGATATAAGTCGGGTCGCCGCACGCTTGAGCCGAATGACCAGTTGACACTGCAATGGGCTGGTGTTTTCGCGCATTATCATGCCGCCATGGTGCGTACTGCGGTGATCGGCGATGTGAGCTACCGCCATCGTGAACTCTATGCTGCTTGCCTTGAAGCAATCCAAGCGGTCGAGACGGTACTGCGGCCAGGGCACAATTTCGGCGACGTTTTTGATGCGCATGCCCGCATCATGGATGAGCGGGGACTTGCACGCCACCGGCTGAATGCCTGCGGTTATTCTCTGGGCGCGCGCTTCTCGCCAACCTGGATGGAGCACCAGATGTTTTACGCGGGCAACTCAGAAGAGATCGTACCTGGCATGTCTGTTTTCGTGCATATGATCATCATGGATTCGGAAGCAGAAACGGCAATGACGCTGGGGCAGACCTATTTGACTGCCGATGCAGATCCCCGCCCCCTTTCGCGCCATTCTTTGGATTTCCTCGCGGTCTGACACCATTCCAATCATCCATAGTCAGTAGGGACTTCCCTGACGCGACTGCGCCGACGTCTTGACCGCCCCGCTTTGAGCGAAACAGACACCGTCTTGTACAACGGCGGGTGATGACGGTTGGTCTTGCAGCGACCGCCATGCTCCAAGAAAACCTCAAGTTGACGAAAAATTAGGAGCACCGGGGTAGACTAGAGGGCAATGGCATGAGCGGCAAATGTCCAAAAGCCCATGCTGGGGCTCAAAGGGTGAGCGCGGCCTTTGTGCCCTTGTTTGAGTGTAAGTCGCGCTCATGACGAGGACCTACCGATGAAAGGCTTGGGCCGTTCGATGAAGAAAAGGTTCGTCGCAAAGACAGATCATGATGAAGACGAAAAGGGCGATGCCAAAATGGCCCGCCTTTCCTCGCGCCTATCGGCGTTGCTCGGCTGCGCCATCATGACATCGGCCTGTACGACAACCGATACCCTGACGCCTCTGGCGGATATCGGTGAGTCACAGCAACACATTGCCTCATCCCCGATCACGCAGCCCGATGCAGAAAGAATGGCGGAAACGGAATCACGTCGCCCGTTCCCAGCGCAGTCGAGAGGCAGCGAACTCGCAAACGCCTATCAGGAACCGCCGGCGGGAACATCGACGACAAGCATGGAAGCCCAGGCCGAAGCGATTGAGCGCGGCGAGCGTTCGCCGTCCGCGTCCAAGCCTTTGGAAGCCGAGCCGCCAGTGGTCTCGAATGCGCAGGCCGAGGAAGAGGACATGGGCACGACGCCACGGCGTGAAAAGGCTCATGTATCGCCGTCCGAAGCACCAGCGCCTGCCGAACAGCAGACAGCCACGATCCAACGCGGGAACACGGTTCGCTTCCTGCCGATCATTGGCGCACCGGTCGAAGCAGTTACACCATTGTCGCGCCAGCTTGGCAACGAGGCACGCTCGCATGGTCTTGCAATCAAAGCATCGAACGACGCAAGCAGCGATTACATCCTGAAAGGGTACCTTTCGGCATATAAAGACAAGGACAAGGTGACGGTCACATATGTCTGGGACGTTCTCGACAACGGCGGCAACAGGCTGCACCGCATCCAGGGTGAAAAGACTGTACCGGCTGGCGGCACTGATCCCTGGGCGGGCGTTCCCGCGTCTACGATGCAGGATATAGCCTCCAGCACGATTACAGAATTTTCGTCTTGGCGAACATCCGAAGGGGGCTGATGGCGGACAGCCAAAGTGGTTTCGCCGGTTGCCGAACTCATCCGTTGCAGAAATATAAAACGAGTTGCGGCTTTGCTATTGCATTCGAGAGTGCGCGGATATAGAGCGCGCCTACCATAAGGCAACAGGCGGGCCAAGATGAAGGTTTTCGCGGGTAATTCGAACCGGCACCTTGCCGAAGCGATCTGCACCTATCTCAACGTACCTCTTGGTAAAGCAAGCGTTCGACGCTTTGCAGACCAGGAAATATTCGTAGAAATTCAGGAAAACGTGCGCGGTGAAGACGTATTCGTCATTCAATCGACGTCGTATCCAACCAACGACAACCTGATGGAATTGTTGATCATGATCGACGCATTCCGTCGCTCGTCAGCAAAACGTATCACCGCCGTCATTCCTTATTTCGGTTACGCCCGCCAGGATCGCCGCGCCTCGGGGCGCACGCCGATCTCGGCAAAGCTTGTCGCAAACCTGATTACCGAAGCTGGCGCGGACCGCGTTCTGACGCTCGACCTGCATGCCGGTCAGATCCAGGGCTTCTTCGATATTCCGACAGATAACCTGTTTGCTATTCCTGTTTTGACGAGAGACATCAAGGCGAATTACGACATCAGCAACGTCATGGTGGTTTCGCCTGACGTTGGCGGCGTTGTGCGTGCGCGTGCGCTGGCCAAGCGGCTGGACTGTCTGCTCGCGATCGTCGACAAGCGTCGCGACCGTCCGGGCGAGTCGGAGGTCATGAACATCATTGGCGAAGTGGAAGGCAAGGATTGTCTGCTCATCGACGATATCGTTGATTCAGGCGGCACACTTTGCAACGCCGCCGATGCTCTTCTGGCGCAAGGCGCAGCCAGCGTGACAGCCTATATCACCCATGGTGTTCTGTCGGGCGGCGCTGTTACCAGGATCACGTCGTCGCGCCTTCGCGAGCTTGTCATTACGGATTCGATACAGCCGACAACGGCTGTCCAATCGGCTCATAATGTTCGCGTCATCACAACCTCGACCCTGATTGCGGAGGCCATTAGCCGCACCAGCCAGGAAGAATCGGTTTCCAGCCTCTTCGATTGAGCGCTGCAAACTGCACGGCATCAGAGAATAGGCGCTCGACGAGCGCTTTTTTCTTTGTTTGCGACGCTCAAACAGGCGCCGAACTTGGAACCAGACAAGCCTCGCCTCCTCCAAACAGACGAGAGCGCGTTAAGAAACGCTTTTCCCGGCCATTATCCAACGAGAACATGCCGCCTCTGCCCGGCACGACGTCGATAATAAGCTGCGTGTGTTTCCAGGCTTCGAACTGGCTCGCGCTGATATAGACCGGCACGCCTGCAATTTCGCCAAGTCGCACATCCTGATCGCCGACGAGAAACTCATCTGCGGGGTAGCACATGGGCGATGAGCCGTCGCAGCAGCCGCCCGACTGGTGAAACAGGATATTCGGATAGTCGCGACGGATCTCTTCGATCAGAGCAATGGCGCTATCGGTTGCCACCACACGCGGCTCGCCGTTCACACTTTCGTCCATAAGCACCTCCCATGCTGATACAAGGCTTGCCGTCTCATCCGACAGCAGGTCCTCGAAGACTTGTCCGCGCCTCAGCCATCTTTCAAAACAAAAATTTCGAAAGGGGCCGCCTGCAAAGCTTCATCGGCACAGCACATCCAACGATGCGCTGTGCCGATGGTTGCAATCTCGAAAGGTGCCGAAGCGCCTTGACCCTAAAGACTCAGAAGAAGCCGAGCTTCTTGGGGCTGTAGGAAACCAGCATATTCTTGGTCTGCTGGTAATGATCGAGCATCATTTTGTGGGTTTCACGACCGATACCCGACTGCTTGTATCCGCCAAATGCCGCATGCGCCGGATAGGCATGATAGCAGTTGGTCCAGACGCGACCAGCCTGGATGCCGCGGCCAAAGCGATAGGCCCTGTTCGCATCACGCGTCCAGATACCTGCGCCGAGACCGTAAAGCGTGTCGTTGGCGATTTCGAGCGCTTCCTTTTCATCCTTGAAAGTCGTGACGGAAACGACCGGGCCAAAGATCTCTTCTTGGAACACCCTCATCTTGTTATGCCCCTTGAAGACGGTCGGCTTCACATAAAAGCCGTTTGCCAGATCGCCATCGAGACTGTTGCGCGAACCGCCGGTAAGGACTTCTGCGCCTTCCTGCTTGCCGATATCGAGGTAAGCGAGAATTTTTTCAAGTTGCTCGGAAGAGGCCTGCGCCCCGATCATCGTATCGGGATCGAGCGGATTGCCTTGCTTGATTGCCTCCACCCGCTTGACGGCGCGCTCCATGAACCGATCGTAGATCGACTCCTGGATCAAGGCGCGGCTTGGGCAGGTGCAGACTTCGCCCTGATTGAGGGCAAACATGGCAAAGCCTTCCAGCGCTTTGTCAACGAAGTCGTCATCTTCCGCCATGACGTCCGAGAAGAAGATGTTCGGCGACTTCCCACCCAGTTCGAGCGTCACTGGAATGAGGTTCTGGCTGGCATATTGCATGATCAGCCGGCCGGTCGTCGTTTCACCGGTAAACGCGATCTTTGCAATGCGAGAGCTGGAGGCCAAAGGCTTGCCGGCCTCCAGGCCGAAACCGTTGACGATATTGAGAACGCCGGGCGGCAGAAGATCGCCCACGAGCTCGATCCAAACCAGAATAGAGGCCGGTGTTTGTTCAGCGGGTTTCAGGACCACGCAATTGCCCGCAGCGAGCGCTGGCGCAAGTTTCCATGCTGCCATCAAGATTGGGAAATTCCATGGAATGATTTGGCCGACAACGCCAAGCGGTTCATGGAAGTGATAGGCGACAGTGTCGTGGTCTATCTCGCCGATCGAGCCTTCTTGCGCGCGAATGCAGGAAGCGAAATAACGGAAGTGATCGATGGCGAGCGGAATATCGGCGGCCATGGTCTCGCGGATCGGCTTGCCGTTATCCCAGGTTTCAGCCTGTGCGAGCAGTTCCAGCTTGTCTTCCATCCGCTGGGCGATCTTCAGCAGGATATTTGATCTTTCGGCTGGTGAGGTCTGCCCCCACTTTTCCTTTGCCGCATGCGCCGCATCGAGCGCTGCGTTGATGTCTTTCTCATCGGAACGAGGGACATCGCAAAGTTTGCCGCCTGTGACAGGCGTTGTATTTTCGAAATAGCGTCCACCAATAGGATCGCGCCATTCGCCACCAATGTAATTCCCGTATTTGAGCTTGAAGGGTGACTCGACGATTTTTTGATGAAGCATATCATCCTCCCTTGATGATGAGGTTCGCTAGGGAACCAGCGGAGGACAATCTGCGCGCCTTTGGCGGCAGAATACAGGCGAGCCCATGAATACCGCAGCGCACACTGTCGCAATACTGCGACAGCATCACGCGGCCCTGCTTCACGATTGCGCGATTGCAGCATGCTCAGTGTAGATCAAGCTTCTTCATCTTTCGGTGCATGGTCGCCCGACTAATGCCGAGCAGCAACGCCGCCTGCGAGACGTTCCCGCCTGTTCGCGTGAGAACGCGGCGCAAGGCAGCACGCTCCGCCTCGGCAAGATCGTCATGGCTTGCTTCACGCGGCTGCTCATGAAGCGCGTCGGCTGCGGCAACACCGGCTTCCAAAGTGCGATCGTCAAGTTTCAAAGCGATCCGCGCCGCACGGGTCGCTCCGAGGATCAGGTCGTCTTTGTCAACGGCAATCAACGCTGCCGCCGGATTATTGGCAAAAGGAACCATGACAAAACGCGCACCGGAAAATGCGCTTCGAAACAGATTAGTCTCAATGCGAAGCGCAGAGTCGCGGACGGCCTGAGAAAGAATGGAGAGCGCCACTTCGTTCACGTCTTCGCGGCATGTGGAGATGTCTAAAGCTGCCGTCAGTCGCCCCCGATGATCTCGGATCGGCGCCGTCGTGCAGCTGAGATTGATGTTGGCAGACAGAAAGTGCTGGTCGCGAAAAACAGCAACGGGCCGATCTTCGGCAATCGCGGTACCAATTCCATTGGTGCCAACACTGGCCTCGCTCCAAAGGGCACCTGTCCAAAGGCCCAGCCTGTAAAAATCCTTGTCTTCGCTGGAAATACCCCGACGCTCCAGCGCAACACCGTCGCGGTCGGTAAGGACAAGGCAACAGCCCGCGCGGCCGACGGTCGAAAAAAGGCGATCCATCTCTTCGGCGGCTTCAGCAATGAGCGAGGATGCACGCTCGCGCGCCTGCAAGAATTCGCTTTCGCTCAGCCGCTCGGGCTGACGCGCCTCTTCCGGGGCAAGATGATGCATCGTGATGCACCGCCGCCAAGAAGCAACGATCGGCGAATTCGCAGCAGCAGATTTTTGTTCTGCGCTGGCATAAACATTCTCGATATGCGCGACTTCGTTGGACATCGACATCGGCTCCTCCCAAAGCACAGATTCTAGCCCGCAAGCTTGGAAAGACCGACCGAACGTGACATCCGTTCGGACTGCCTCCTTGCTCTCATGAAATTGTTACAGCTTTAACATCCATAAGCAAGACGGCATGGAATTTGGACCCATTCGCTTAGCAATGCCGAATTTTCGGGATGTTTGCGATCGAAACCGGCAGCAATACTTGTTTTCGCCCGGCATCTGTACTATAGCGCCCCCGTCCGTGCAGACACCCTTGGAGGCAACGCGGATGGAGCGGCCTGCCGCTTCGGTCCGCCGGCTTGTTTTTCCAGCCCGTCGGACTCTCCATAACAACCTCGGAAGGAAAAGTCATGAGCCAGGAAACTTACGAGCTCAAGGCCGAGGCGCGCGAACGGGTCGGTAAGGGGTCCGCCCGTGAACTTCGCCGCAACGGTATGATTCCCGCTGTCATCTATGGTGACAAGCAGGCCCCCATTTCTATCGCAATCAACACCAATGAAGTCACGAAGCGTATCCACGCCGGCGGCTTCATGACGACGATTGCAACGATCAATGTCGATGGCAAGAAGTACCAGGTTCTGCCGAAGGACTACCAGCTCGATCCAGTGCGCGATTTCACGATGCACGTCGACTTCCTTCGCGTTTCGCGCGACAGCCAGGTGACTGTTGCTATCCCGGTTCACTTTGAAAACGAAGATAAGGCCCCGGGCATCAAGTCGGGTGGCGTGCTCAACATTGTACGTCACGATGTTGAAGTTCATTGCCCCGCCAATGCGATTCCGGAAGCCTTCACTGTGGACCTTACCGGCAAGAAGGTTGGCGACAGCATCCACATTTCGGACGTCACGCTGCCGAAGAATGTTTCGCCAGTCATCACCGACCGCGACTTCACGATCGCGACGATCGTTGCTCCGCTGGTCGCAGTCGAAGACGAAGCAACGGAAACTGTCGAAGCTGAAGGCGAAGAAAAGTCTGAAGATTGATCGCTACGGCGCATCTTGATACGAAGCCCGGTCTTTTCAGGCCGGGCTTTTTTGTTTCTCGTCCCTCTTTCGCGATAGGGCTTGACTTCCAGGTCCTTTCGCGGTGGTGAACGAACCCTGCTTGGCTAGGAGCTAGAGTCATGCTTGTTATCGTAGGTCTGGGTAATCCGGGCGCCCAATATGCCGCCAATCGTCACAATATCGGCTTCATGGCTGTGGATCAGATCCAACGATCCGCATCGTTCTCCCCTTGGTCGAAAAAATTCAAAGCTGAAATTGCCGAAGGCGCCATCGCGGGAGAGAAGGTTCTCTTGATGAAGCCGCAAACCTACATGAACTTGTCGGGCGAAGCCGTCGGCGAAGCCATGCGCTTCTACAAGCTCGCTCCGAAAGACCTCATCGTTATTCATGATGAACTCGACCTGCCAGCAGGCAAAGTGCGCCTCAAGGTCGGCGGTGGCCATGGTGGCCATAACGGACTTAAGTCGATCGATGCCCATTGCGGCAAAGATTACAAGCGCGTCCGCTTGGGGATTGGCCACCCTGGCAGCAAAGAAGCTGTGAACGGGCATGTCCTCGGCAATTTTGCCAAAGCTGACTCTGAATGGCTTGAACATCTGCTTGATGAACTTGCGCGAAATGCGGATATGCTGGTGAAGGGCGAGGATTCCCAGTTGCAGAACAAGCTTGCGCTTGCACTTGGCCAAGACGCAGAAAAAGCCAAGCCGGAGAAAAAGCCGGCCCAGCAATCACATATCCGGCAGGCCCGCGGCGGCAATTCCATCAAGCTTCCTGAAAGCGGCCCAATGGCAGACATGCTGCGGAAACTTTTCGCGGATAAGAAATAATCGGCTGAGGATGAGTTGAAAAGCGCTTCTACACGAACGGCCAGGCTATTCCGCATCTGCGCATTACGGCCTTGTGCAATTGCATGTCTGTTCTAAAAGCGCTGAATGAGGAGCGGCAACCGTGAATTTTACCGTCCGCCCGGCCGAACGGCGCGATGCCCTGGCAGTTCAATCGCTCTATGGCCACCTTAATCCACGCGACCCAGTTCATGACGACGAAGCCGTTCTGCGAAACCTGGATAAATTGCTGCTCCATCCTGGTTTGACGGTATTCCTGGGATTTGCGGATAGTCAGCTTAGTTCGACCGCGACACTCGTCGTCGTTCCCAACATGACCCGCAATGGAGCACCTTACGCTCTGATCGAAAACGTTGTCACCCATCCCGATCACCGTGGACGCGGTTACGGGAGACGAGTGATCATCCAGGCAATCGACACCGCCTGGGCGGCAGGTTGTTATAAGGCTATGCTCTTGAGCGGACATACGAATCTGGCGGCACATCGGTTTTACGAAGCCTGCGGCTTCTTGCGCAACAAGATAGGGTTCCAGATCCGCCGGGCTGATGCATTGGAACGCTAGCGCGCCCTCAAGCTCCAAACGGATGCGCGGGATCGAAATCCAGATCCATCCTCGGCAACAAAGCGACATAAGGCGCTTTCGGTGCATATGCGCTGGAGGATACTATTCCTCGGGCTCCGCCTTGAACATCAACGGAAAGCCAGCGTCTTTCGCGAGATCCATGGCCTCCTTGACCTTGGTTTCGGCAATATCCTTGGTGCAGACCACAACGACGCTCGAACCCAGCTTATGCGCCGTCATCATGACGCGCTGACTGATGTCCGCGCCCATGCGAAACACCACCTTCAGTACAAGAACGACGAATTCGCGTGGCGTGTAATCGTCGTTAAAGAGAATGACCTTATAAAGCTTCGGCTTCTCGAGCTTTGGCTTCACGATCTGTTTCGGTTTCAGGGCAATGTCGTCTCTCGGCATCGCATTCGATCCCTTTTTTCATGACAGGAGGGAAGATGCTGTCCTTGCTTCATGTTCGCATTGGCTGGAACGATGTTCAAGAAAACTTTGAATAACGGACTGTAGATGCGACAAATAGCTGGCGCTTATAACGAATGGAACGTCATTCGGGCTCGTTTATGACCTTGAATGAAACTAACGCCAGAAACTGCGTCCTCCTCAGGAATTATCCTTTCCAGCGGCTAACAGACCAGCCAAGTCGCTGGACGCTTGACCCCATGGCTCCTTTATCCCATAGGCAGGGCAAGGATTTTAAGAAAGCGGATCTCACTCATGGGCTTCAAATGCGGTATTGTCGGTCTGCCGAATGTCGGCAAATCGACCCTCTTCAACGCGCTGACCAAGACGGCTGCAGCGCAAGCGGCAAATTATCCGTTCTGCACGATTGAGCCAAATACAGGCGAAGTCGCGGTTCCCGATGGACGAATGAAGAAGCTTGCAACCATTGCAAGCTCAAAAGAAATCATCCCAACACGCATATCTTTCGTCGATATCGCCGGTCTCGTGCGCGGCGCGTCAAAGGGCGAAGGGCTGGGCAATCAGTTCCTGGCCAATATCCGCGAGGTCGATGCCGTCGTTCACGTCCTGCGTTGCTTCGAAGATACCGACATTACCCATGTTGAAGGTCGCATCGATCCGGTTGCGGATGCCGAGACCATCGAAACCGAACTGATGCTGGCCGATCTCGAAAGTCTGGAACGGCGTACAGAGCAGACCCGCAAGCGCGCCACCGGCAAAGACAAGGAGTCGATGGCGGCCCTGCCGATCATGGAAGCCTCGCTTAAACTGCTTCAGGAGGGAAAGCCGGTTCGCCGGCTGACCGCCACTTTGGACGCAGAAGAAAAGCGGGTCCTTGAAGGCCTGAACCTCCTTACGGCCCATCCGGTTCTCTATGTCTGCAACGTAGCGGAAGCAGACGCCGTCAGCGGCAATCGCTATACGGAAGCCGTTGCAGCCATGGCAAAGGCTGAAGGCGCGGAAACTGTCATAATATCAGCAGCCATCGAGGCGGAAGTCGCTCAGCTTCCCGAGGATGAGTCGACCGAATTTCTAGCAGCTCTTGGGCTTGAAGAAGCTGGCCTTGATCGGCTGATCCGCGCTGGATACAAACTCCTTGACCTCATTACCTACTTCACCGTGGGTCCCAAGGAGTGCCGCGCGTGGACCATACGCCGCGGGACGAAGGCACCCCAGGCAGCTGGCGTCATCCACTCCGATTTCGAGCGCGGTTTCATTCGCGCCAATACCATCGCCTATGACGATTTCATTTCCTACAATGGCGAGGCCGGAGCAAAGGAAGCTGGCAAGGCACGGGACGAAGGCAAGGAATATGTCGTCCAGGACGGTGACGTCATACACTTCCGCTTCAATACCTGATCGAGCAAAGACAGCCGACGGCAACAAATGCCGGTGAAATGATACGGGAATCGGAGACTGAAAAGTGGCATCGGCGCGCTTAAGAGCGTGCCGTGTCCGCGATAAGGATCCGTTCCTGCCATTGCATAGCGCCAACGCGAGAGGCCGTTTCATTGCGATAGGCCTCTGACTGCAGGAGGAGATCATGCTGCAAGAGAAACTGGCATTCGAAGATTTTGAACCGAACCGGTGTTTTGAGCTGCCCGCAAAAACCGTCACGGCCGAGGATATTTTGGCCTTTGCCGAGGAATTTGATCCCCTGCTGACGCGTAGCGCGGTCAAGTTGGTCGAGGAGGACAATCACAAAGATCTCGTCGCATCAAACTGGCACGTCTCTTCCGTTTTTATGCGGATGATGTGCGACGGCTATATTCTCAATTCAACTTCGCAGGGCGCACCAGGAATAGACTTCATGGAGTGGCAGAAGACTGTGTTTGCCGGCGACCGGCTCTCGGGTCGTTCGACCGTGCTTGAAAGGCGGCCGCTACGCTCAAGGCCGGGTATCGGCATCGTCCGCCTTCGCCATGAAGTCCGTAACCAGCATGGCGATTTGGTCTGCCTCGGTGAGAACGCCGTGATGTTCGCAACGCGCCATCAGCCGGAGACATCCGCATGACCCTGATGGATCTGTTTCCGCTTGGCGAGCGCGTCACGATTGGCACTTACCTGTTCGACGAAGGTACGATCACGCGCTTCGCCAGACAATTCGACCCACAGACGTTCCACATGGATGCCGAGGCAGCCAAAATCTCACTCTTTGGCGGTTTGTGCGCTTCTGGTTGGCATACATGCGCGGCTTGGTCGCGCTGTTTCCAAGACTATCTCGCTGCCGGGAACGAGGCGCGAGCAGCTGATGGCACTGGTGCTTCTCATATTGGCCGAAACCGCGGGTTCCGAGAGCTGAAATGGCTAAGACCCGTTTTTGCCGGATCGACACTCACCTATGCCGCGACCTTGGTCTCAAGCGAAACCGATCCCGACGACCCGGCCTTGCTTGTGACGAGGTTCTTGTCCGAAGGCTTTTTCGAGGACGGGGCTCTCGCCGTCTCATTCCAAAACGAGTTCAACGAGCCTAGATAAAAGAGATTGGTGCGGCCCCCGAGCAAATGTGCGCAAATGCGCTCAAGGGCCGCACACATCAATGCCCAGAAAATTCGACCAGGGTCCGAACTTCGACACCGAGGGCTTCTAGTTTTGCGCGCCCGCCAAGATCGGGAAGATCGATGACGAAGCAGGCTGAAATCACCTCTGCACCCATCTGCCGCAACAACTGAGTAGCACCCACGGCCGTGCCTCCGGTGGCGATGAGATCATCGACAAGGATCACCTTCTCCCCCGGCTTGACCGCATCCAGATGCATCTCCATCTCGTCGACGCCGTATTCGAGGCTATAGGCAATCCGGACAGTCTCGTGCGGAAGCTTGCCCCGCTTACGGATCGGAACAAAGCCTGCGGACAAAGCATAAGCAACGGCGCCGCCCAGGATGAAACCACGAGCCTCCATGCCAGCGACCTGATCGACTTTCAAGCCCGCATAAGGTTGCACAAGTCCATCGATTGCCTGGCGGAGCGCACGGGGATTTCCCAACAACGTCGTGATGTCGCGAAACACGATTCCCGGCTTGGGATAATCGAGAATGGCTCGGATGCTGCCGGCCAGGTCAGCAGAAGTATTGTTCATAAAGTGTCCATGTTCTTATAACGCGCTACGCATCCGGATAGATGTCTAATGCACGTATTCATCTTCGCTTCCGCTTTCCCGCATTCCGAAATCGTCGGCGCGATGCTGCGGGAAACCAAACCGCCGCACCCTAGCAAGGCCAATCAGCCGAACCAACAAAAAAGGCGACCGAAGTCGCCTTCTTTTCTCAAATGATTTCCGAGATCAATGATCTTTTCCGGCGTAGACCGTACGCTTGGTGAAGAACAACAAGGTACCGAAGATGGCCAGGAACACCATGACCATGAAGCCGGTACGCTTACGCTCTTCCAAATGCGGCTCTGCGGTCCACATGAGGAATGCAGACACGTCCTTTGCATATTGATCGACGGTCGCTGGCGCACCATCGTCATATGTCACCTGCCCGTCCGAAAGGGGCTTGGGCATGGCAAATGATGCTGCAGCATGGAAGTACGGATTATAATGACCACCTGGCGGCACCTGCACACCGGCTGGGGGTTCTTCGTAACCTGTCAGCAGTGAGTAGATGTAGTCTGGGCCGCCTTCCTGATACTGCGTAAAGATGTCGAAGATAAAGCGCGGAAAGCCGCGTTCGACTTCTCTGGCCTTGGCCAGCAGCGACATATCGGGCGGAGCGGCGCCGTTGTTGGCGGCCGCTGCCGCTTCAGCGTTCGGGAACGGCGATGGGAAATGATCCGAAGGTACAGCCTTGCGCTTGTACATTTCACCGCTGCCGTTAGGACCGTCCTCGACCTCGTAATTGGCCGCAAAGGTCTTCACCTGTGCATCGGAATAGCCGAGGTCCCGCAACGTACGGAACGACACGAGCTTCATCGAGTGACAGGCGGAACAGACTTCCGTGTAGACCTTCAGGCCGCGCTGCAGCTGACCCTTATCATAGTGACCCAAGGGGCCGGAGAAGCTCCAGGATACCTCACGGGGCTCCTTGAGTGGATAATGCGGCGCCTCCGCCTCGACATGTTTGTCAGTCGCCTTGGGGTCTTGTGCAAGAGCGGAGACGGAAAACGCCGTTGCCAGCATGAGGGGCAGAATGGATGCGATCAGCTTGTTTCTCATATCCATCTCCTGCCTATGCTTCTGCCCGTGCGGTCGCCGCAGCGCCGAGACGCTTCTCCAGAACCGATTCCGTGATGGAATTCGGAATGCGGCGCGGCACCTCCAAAAGACCGAGGATCGGCATGGCGATCAGGAAAAACGAGAAGTAAGCAAGGGTCGAGAGCTGCGAGATCGTCACGTAGACGCCTTCCGCAGGACGAGAACCAAGCCAACCCAAGAGAATCGCATTGGCAACGAACAGCCAGTAGAAAAGCTTGTACCAAGGACGATAAACCGCCGAACGCACTTTCGATGTATCGAGCCAAGGCACGAAGAAGAGCACGATGATCGCACCGAACATGACCAAAACGCCACCTAGCTTTGAGTCGATCGGGCCGACATTGAAGGTGATCGAACGAAGCATGGCGTAGAACGGCAGGAAGTACCATTCTGGAACGATATGCGCCGGTGTCTTGAGCGGATCGGCAGGGATATAGTTATCGGCATGGCCGAGGAAATTCGGCAGGTAGAAGACGAAATAGGCGTAGACTAAAAGGAACACGCAAACCGCTAGAGCATCCTTCAGCGTCGCATAGGGCGTGAAGGCGACTGTATCGGTCTTCGTCTTTACTTCAACGCCCGTCGGGTTCGTCTGCCCCGTGATGTGCAGTGTCCAGATATGCAGGATCACGACACCGGCGATCATGAAGGGCAAAAGGTAGTGCAGTGCAAAGAAGCGATTGAGCGTCGGTTGATCGACGGCAAAGCCACCAAGAAGGAACTGCTGAACCCACTCACCCACCCATGGGAAGGCCGAGAAGAAGCCGGTGATGACGGTGGCACCCCAGAACGACATCTGGCCCCAAGGCAGGACGTAGCCCATGAAGGCAGTTGCCATCATCAGAAGATAGATGACGACACCTAGGATCCACAGGACTTCTCGCGGCGCCTTGTAGGAACCATAATAGAGGTTGCGGGCAATATGCAGATAGACGGCGATGAAGAAGAAGGACGCACCGTTCGCATGCAGGTAGCGCAGCAGCCAGCCGTGATTGACATCGCGCATGATCTTCTCGACCGAGTTGAATGCGATCGACGTATCGGCGGCATAGTGCATGGCAAGGACGACGCCGGTCAGGATCTGAACAACCAGCATGACGCCGAGCATAGCGCCAAACGTATAGGCGTAGTTCAGATTGCGCGGGACCGGATAAGAAACGAAGCTGTCATGGACGAGACGCGGCAAAGGCAGACGCGCATCGAGCCATTTGGAAAAGCCGGTCGAAGGCTCGTAGGTGGAATGGCCACTCATTAATCAGTCCCCCTCAACCGATTTTTATGACTTTGTCCGAAGTGAAAGCATAGGTCGGAATGGCAAGGTTCTGCGGCGCAGGACCTTTGCGGATCCGGCCAGCCGTGTCGTAAACCGAGCCGTGGCAGGGACAGAACCATCCATTATATTCGCCAGCCTGACCCAAAGGCACGCATCCCAGATGGGTGCAAGAACCGATCATCACGATCCAGTTCTCCTTGCCCTTGCCTGCAGAGCGATCAAGATCCGAAGCGGTGGCGTCAGTTCCAAGATTGGCATTGCGCGCCAAAGGATCCTTCAGATCCGCCATGGGAACTTCTTCCGCCGCCTTCACCTCCTCCGGCGTACGGTTGCGGATGAAAACCGGCTTGCCGCGCCACTTCACCGTCAGTGACATACCGGGCTCAAGGCTCGATACATCCACTTCGATCGATGCAAGCGCAAGGGTCGACGCATCAGGCCGCATCTGGTCGATAAACGGCCAGGCAACCGATACGACACCAACAGCACCAGCCATACCCGTGGCCAAATAAAGGAAATCTCGGCGAGTTGGCTCGCCCATCGCTTCGTCTTTACTCAAGACGTCCATCCTCCAAGCACATCCAGCGGCATGCCGCCCTGCCCCTCCTCAGACCATGGTGGCGAATCGCAACATATTTCCGCCATAGATTCCCCACCAATCTGACGCGTTCTAGGATTGATTGCAGATTATGTCCAGCCTTGGCAAGAGAGGGACGGCACTATGTCGCGGCTAATTTTTTAGGATCTCCGCACAAAAGCCGCCGCCATGCCATGCCGCGTTGCAACGGATGTAGCCCTATGCTACCGCCCATAGCCCAAAGACACAGAGCCGGTCCTGATTATGGGGTTGATCGCAAGGCATGAGAGACACCCTGTTCTGTATCATCAGCGTGCTTGTTTCTCTGCTTCTTGCCGCCATTTCCCTTCGCTACGGCACGAGCTTCTGGCTATTTGCCTTCATCTACAGTTTTCAGGTTCATTTTGCGATTGCAGCCGCTTGCGGGGCTATCCTCGCTTTGATGATCAAGCGCCACTGGTACGGTTACGTGATGCTCGCAGCCGCGATCGGACTTGCTGTCCATGGCGTCATCATGCTGAAAGAATTTGCCACGCCACCATCTCAAGCACCGCAGCTTTTTTCCATGATCTCGTTCAACATCGAGAACGAGAATTATGAAAATGCCGACAAGATCACGCAGATCATTCGCAAGTCCGGTGCCGACGTCGTCAACGTCTTCGAGGCTGAGCCCATCTTCGCCGATCTGCCGCAAATAAAGGCAACCTACCCCTACAGCATTGGATGTCAAAGCACGGCCGAAAGCTGCGACACTCTCGTGCTTTCCAAGCATCCATTCCTCGAACAAAAGATCATGAGCATTGGCGAACTCTGGCAAAACCGCATGATCCATTCCGCCATCGAGTTTGCCGGCAAGCGTGTCGATTTTCTTGCCGTGCATTTGACGAAGCCATACTTCGACGACTTCCAGCTCGACGAACTGAAGGACATTTCCTACGAGATTGGGACCATCAAGGAACCTCTCGTGGTTGCGGGAGACTTCAATTCGTCTGTCCTGACGCCCGGCATTCAGCGCTTCATGCGCAGAGAACAGCTAAAAACGGTCTTTCCCGAACCAGCCACGTGGCCGATCAGAGCAGGTCCGTTCGGGATCGCTATTGATCACATCTTTGCCAGAAACCCGCTTCAGCTCATCAAAGTAAGTAGGATCAAAGACAATGCTGGCTCGAACCACTACGGACTAGAGGCATCCTTTTCTCTGGCTCCCTAGATTGCTTCGGGAATGTTGGTCGTCAGGAAACCGCCAGACTGACGCGCCCATAACTCAGCGTAAAGCCCACCTGCCAGAAGCAGGGAGCGATGGCTCCCCTGCTCTACGATCTTTCCTGCATCGATCACGACAAGTCGGTCAAGCGCTGCGATGGTCGAAAGCCGGTGCGCGATGGCAAGAACCGTCTTTCCTTGCATGATCTGTTCAAGGTTCGATTGAATAGCTTCCTCAACCTCAGAGTCGAGCGCAGACGTCGCCTCATCCAACACGAGGAACGGCGCATCCTTCAAAAGCACGCGCGCGATGGCAATTCTCTGGCGCTGGCCGCCGGACAGTTTGACGCCGCGCTCGCCGACATGAGCATCAAAGCCCACCCTGCCCTGCTGATCGCGAAGCTGTTCAATGAATCCGAGCGCTTCGGCACGGCGTGCGGCCTCGACGAGATCGGCCTCGCTGGCATCTGGGCGCCCAAACATAATGTTGTCGCGGACCGAGCGATGCAAAAGCGCGGTGTCCTGGCTGACGACGCCGATTTGCATGCGCAACGATTCTTGCCGGACTTCAGCGATGTTCTGCCCGTCTATCAAGATACGCCCGCCTTCAAGCCCATAAAGACGCAGTAGAAGATTGACGAGCGTGGATTTTCCCGCGCCAGAGCGACCGATTAGGCCAACTTTTTCCCCAGGGCCGATATCAAGTGAAAAATCGTCGATGACGCCGCCCGCCCTGCCATAATGAAAGCGCACGTTTTGAAACGAAATCGAGGGCTTGCGAACGATAAGATCGGGTGCATCGCGGCGATCGGCCATCTCGATCGGTCGCGAAATCATCTCGGCCGCATTTTGCACGGTACCGAGATTTCGCATGATACCGTTGAACTGCGTCATCATGCGCCCGAGCAGGAAGTTGAGCCGAAGAACGAGTGAAAGTGAAAAGGCGACCGCGCCGGCGCTGATTTTCCCACTGAGCCAAAGATGGACGCTCAGCGCCGACATCGTCACGATCATGATGCCGGACAGCAGGGCCATCGAGGCGCGAACGCCCGTAATGAAGCGGGTGAAGCGAAGCACCGTCTTTTGAAAGATATCGAAGCCATGCCGCATATAGCGGTCGTTTTCCTCATTGCGCGCAAAAAGCTTCAGGGTCTGGATATTGCTGTAGGCGTCGACCATACGACCATTCAAAAGCGATGCCGACTCCGCAGTCTCCCGCGAATGGATGCGGATCCGTGGTACGAAATAGCGCGCCAGCCCGGAAAAGGCCGCCAGCCAGAAAAGAACAACGAGCGCTAGGATAATATCGAGACGCGCCACCAGGACCAGGGTGGTTATGGCATAAATCCCGACGAACCATACGCTTTCCATCAACGTCGTGACAAGATCGCCGGCAGCCTGGCCCCCAGACCAGACTTTTGTTACGATACGCCCTGAAAAATCGCTTTGAAAGAAGGAAAGAGACTGGCGCGAAACATGCAAATAGGCCTGCCAGCGCGCCATGTTGTAAAATCCTGGCGTGATAACCTGCTGATCGACCAGCGCGATCAGGAAAATCACCATGAACCGGCCAATACCGATGATGACGAACATGCTGAAGAGTTCGCCGCCGTGATCAGCAAGCAATCCACTCCATCCATCCGATGGCTTAACGGTTGCAAGAATATCGATGAGCCGTCCGACGAACCAGAAGAGCGATGCTTCGATCGCGGCAGAAATGCCCCCCAAGGCCAGCATGGCCAGGAAAGCCCATTTGGCTTGGCGAACATAGAAGAGAATGAAGCCCGACGCCGAAGACGGCGGCCTCAGATCTTCTCGCGGTTTGAAAGGATCGACCCAGCGCTCAAAGAGCCGGAAGAGCGGATTAAGAAGCATGCAACGGATATAGGCCTCTCGCGTCAATGAGCAAAGCCAGGCACGTGATCCGCAAAACTTATATTTTCGTAAGATTTGAATAGAAGCGACGGATCGACGTCGTTGGGTCGTTAAAGCGCTGCATGTTATTTGAGACGGAGAGAGATCGATGGAAACCGGCATGTCCAGCTTTCAGCTGCCTTCTCAACTGGCAGAACAACTGAAGCTCGCCAGCATGCGGCTTGGCTTGAACGTCGACGCCCTGATGATGGAGGCTCTCCAGGAGTGGCTGGACAGAAACGACGCGCCGAAAATGCCGTCACTGTGCAACTCCGTCATCCGCATCCATAGGGATCGTGCGATCGATTGGGCCGATAGTCTTTGACGACAGCGTTTGGTTTCAAAGCACCGCACCCGATGCCGGGTGCGGTGCTTTATTGTTTATCGTAGGCGCTTACCCGGTCGGCTATTGAGCTGCCTCCTCCGCGTCGTGCGCTTCATCTCCAAGGAAACCGCCGGACTGGCGCATCCACAGGTCGGCATAGATTCCGCCACTTGCGACCAGTTCGTGATGGTTCCCGGTCTCAACGATGCGCCCCTTATCGAGCACGATGAGGCGGTCCATCTGCGTCAGCGTGGAAAGGCGGTGGGCAATCGCGATAACGGTCTTGCCTTCCATAAGCGCAAACAGGTTGTCCTGAATAGCTGCTTCCACCTCTGAGTCGAGCGCCGAAGTCGCCTCGTCCAAGACCAGGATCGGTGCATCCTTGAGGAAGACGCGGGCGATGGCGATGCGCTGACGCTGGCCTCCTGACAGCTTGACGCCGCGTTCGCCGACATGTGCCTCAAGTCCCATGCGTCCTTGCATATCGCGAAGCCCCTCGATGAACTCCCATGCATTCGCACGTTTTGCAGCATCGATGATCTCGGCGTCGCTTGCGTCCGGCCGGCCATAGGCAATGTTGTCTCTGATCGAGCGATGCAGCAGAGACGTATCCTGCGTCACCACGCCGACAAGAGAGCGAAGACTATCCTGCGTAACCCCCGCAATATCCTGACCGTCGATGGTAATACGACCAGCTTCGAGATCGTAGAATCGCAACAAGAGGTTCATCAAGGTCGTCTTGCCCGCGCCGGAACGTCCGACAAGACCGACCTTCTCGCCGGCCCGAATGTCGAGGCTTAGATCCTCGATGACGCCCCGGGCTTTGCCATAATGGAATTTGATCTTCTCAAAGCGGATATGACCTTGCTTCGCGGCAAGCTCGCTAGCCTGCTTTTTATCGACGACCTCATGAGGTTTGGTCATCATCGACATACCGTCGTAGATCGTGCCAACAGCTTCAAAGAGCGCCGCGACTTCCCACATAATCCATTGTGACATACCGTTGATGCGCATGGCAAGACCGATTGCAACGGCGATCGATCCCACGGTCACACCGCCTCCCATCCAGAAGCCGATACCGGAAGCTGCCACCGCAAAGAGAGCAACCGCGTTGTTGAGATCAACGCAAATATTTAACAGCGTGATTTGCCGCATCTGCAGGTGCACGGTGGAAAGAAAGCCGTCCATGCTTTCGCGCGCATAGGCCTCCTCACGTCCGGCGTGAGAGAAGAGCTTGACGGTGCCGATGTTTGTATAGCTATCGACGACCCGCCCCGTCATGATCGAACGGGCATCTGCTTGCTCGCTGGATAGCTTGCGCAGCTTCGGGATGAAGTGCGACAGGATCAATCCATAGACCACCACCCAGAATACAAGCGGCAAGACCAAGCGCCAGTCGACGGCGATGACGAGCGCCAGCATCGAGATAAAGAAGCTGATTGCGTAGGTGAAGACATCAATGATCTTCATCACTGCTTCGCGAACGGCTAGCGAGGTCTGCATGACCTTTGTCGAAACGCGGCCGGCAAATTCGTTGGCAAAGAAGTTGATCGAGTGACGCAGCAAAAAGCGGTGCATCTGCCAGCGCGCGATCATCGGAAAATTGCCGGCCAGAACCTGATGCATCGTGAAGGTGTGGACCACACCCGTAAGCGGCAAACCGACGAGCAGCAAGAGCGCCATCATCATCAGACGGAGCCACTCCTTTTCAAGAAAGTGGGCAGGATCTGCGCCGGACAGCCAATCGACGATATTGCCGAGGAACTGGTAGAGCATCACCTCGGCAAACGCGATGAGCATGGAGCAGGTGGCGAGCAACAGAAGCCACGGCCATGCCGCCTTGGTATAGTGCCAGCAAAAGGCAAGCAGCCCCTTGGGCGGCAGTGTTGGGGCTTCTTGCGGGTAAGGATCAAGCCGCCGTTCAAACCACGAAAACAGGTTCGTGAGGACCATAGGGAATGCTCCATAGTCTTATCTGCCTGCCACCTCTCAAACCACATCGGGCCACGGCGACAGAACTATCAGGGCAAGGCCGATATGCCGGCCTCAGAATGAGATAAAGAAGGGAAAATTGCGTGAAACCGCGAGGCGCCTATGACCAGATGGTATTGATCTGGCGAGGGAGGCGAATACGCACGGCATTATCCATGGAAGCCTCCTTGAGGGCTGAAGGTTCATAACACTTTCTTAGTAACCCGAAAGCCTCCCCAAAGGAAAGTGGAAGCGGATGAGAAAAGAAAATTACGGTCAAATTTGTTGCGTTCAGGCAACAAATGGAGCATTGGCGCGCCACCTCAATCTTATTGTTTGCCGTTTATCCTGCTAAAGACACGCCATGTCACAACCAACCCCCAAACTGCGCATAGCCCTCTACCAGCCCGATATCCCCGGCAATACCGGCACGATCTTGCGCCTTGCTGCCTGCATGGGATGCGCTGTCGACATCATAGAACCGGCTGGATTCGACATTTCGGATCGTAATCTGAAGAGAGCCGGAATGGACTATATCAGCGCCGCTATGCTGATCCGGCATGTCAATTTCGAACATTTCAATGCCTGGCGCACAAAAGAAGGCCATCGTCTGGTTTTAGCGACCACCAAAGCCGCTGAGCGTTATACCGACTTCACGTTCCGCGACGGTGATACCCTGCTGTTCGGCCGGGAAAGTGCAGGCGTACCGGATGAAGTACACGAAATGGCGGATGCGCGCATTGTGATTCCAATGCAGCCGGGCCTACGCTCGATTAACCTTGCCGTTTCGGCCGCGATGGTGCTCGGCGAAGCCATGCGGCAAACGGTCTGGCGATAAAGCCGCAACACGCTAAATTGTTGATCTTGCACCTTTGAAACGATGCCTTTCGACGGCCGGGTCAAGCTGAAAAGACAATGTCGCAAACAGCGGTTGCAGACGACCGAAACAGGTATATAGTTATTAGCCGGGCAATTATTTTCGCCGGAAACATGAGCGCTGGTCACGCGTTCGGTTCAGTCTCCTATCCGATCACCACGCGCTTTACTTTGCAGGCATAATCAATGGAATCCACCGTCGTCATGATCAATTTGCTGGGTGCGATTGCGCTCCTGCTCTTTGGTCTCGCCCAGGTTAAGGACGGTGTCTCACGCGCGTTTGGCGCAAAGCTGCGCACCGGGCTTGCGACGGGCACGCGCAGCACTCTTCGTTCGTTCGTATCCGGCTTCATTGCCACGGTCGCGCTGCAGAGCTCGACGGCCACCGCACTGATGGTCTCATCCTTCATCGAGCGCTCTCTTGTGAACCCGCGAATGGCTCAAGTGGTTCTGCTGGGGGCCAATGTCGGGACGGCGGTCACAGCTTGGATCGTTGCTGCCGGGATCGGATGGCTTTCTCCACTTCTTATCTTTGCTGGCCTCATTCTTTATCGAGCCGGATCAACAGCGCGCCAAGGCGGCGGTGTCGCGTTGATCGGTATCGGGTTGATGCTTTTGTCCCTACACCTTCTCGATGCCGCGACCGGGCCGATCCGCCACTCGCCTGCCCTCGCCGCGTTCGTCACGTTGCTGGACAATGCGTGGCCGGTGGCACTGGCCTTTTCTGCCGCGATCGCGGCGCTATCGTCTTCGAGCCTTGCGGCCATCATGCTGGTTCTGTCACTCGCCTCAACCGGCACGGTCTCTCCAAGCCTGACTGTCATTCTTGTGCTGGGAGCCAACCTCGGCGGTGCCATTCCGCCGGTACTAGCTTCCATTGGTGGCACACCGGCAGCGCGACGCGTAACGCTCGGCAACCTTTTGACGCGAGCAGCCGGCTGTCTCATCGCTATGCCGCTCGCCGATCTCAATGCAGGATGGCTTGCGCATTTGTCGTTATCCCCGGAGCGCCTGCCCGTCGATGCGCACCTGGCATTCAATATCGTCCTTGCCATCCTCGCCTGGCCGTTTTCAAAAAGCCAGTCCAAGCTGATGGCAAGGGTCATTCCCGATAGTGCCGAGCCTGTCGATGGCCCAAAATATCTCGATGATCACGAGCTTTCGACGCCCGTGGTCGCTTTGGCCAGCGCCACCCGTGAGGTTCTTGCAGTCGGCGATATCATTGAAAGGATGCTGCTCGATTGTTCGGATGCATTCGAAAAAACCGACGCTTCCAAGCTCCGGGACATTCCGTCACTCGAGCGGCGCGTCGACAAGCTTCAGCAGGAGGTAAAGCTCTATCTTTCAAAGCTTGGCCGTGACGGTCTCGATGAGGCAAATGCGCGTCGCTCGATTATCATTATCGACTACGCTATCAATCTCGAACATATCGGCGATATCATCGAGAAGGGCCTTGCCGAGCAGATCAATAAGAAGATCGCAAATGGCCTCAGCTTCTCGTCCGACGGCTATGCGGAACTGATGAAGCTATTCACGCTAACGATCAATAATTTGCGCATTGCACAGACGATTTTCGTTACCCGCGACTTCAATCTCGCCCGACAGATGATGGAAGTGAAAGTGGAAGTGCGCAGAATGGAAAAGCAATCCTCGGAAAGGCATCTCGAGCGCTTGCGCGATGGACGGCCGGACAGTTTGCGCACCAGTTCGCTGCACCTCGACCTTCTGCGCGACCTCAAGCGGGTCAATGCGCACATCATCTCGGTCGCTCACCCCATCCTCGACGAAAGCGGCCTGTTGATCGAGAGCCGGTTGCGCCCGGCGGCAGAGTGAATATCCGAAATCAGTCGGCAGAAGGTAGCCGCCGCATCGTGAACTCGATTTGGTCGCCATCCAGCTTGCGCCAACTTTCCACCTCTGTCCAATAGGCTGCCTTCGGATACCGGTCAAACCACTCACGGGCCTTGGCTCGTGCGTCCAACACGCCGAGCCGGTAGGTTTCTCGCACAAAGTGATCACGGCTGCGCCCACTATCCTGACGCTCGCGATGTTGGGCAATTCTGCGCTTCAGCCCTTCGAAAGACGGTGGTCCTGGGATTTTCGTCATCAAAGCTACCTCTGGCAATCAAGGTAGTGCCGAAAGATGATTTTTGCGAGTCGATTCCAATACTTGAGGAATCAGATGCTGCAATATCGAACAGGGACCTCCCCTCGCTTCAGCCTTGTCGCGACCAGAACGAGCTTTTGGATGGAAGAAGAGCTAACGACCTGCTACCAAAGCGCCGGTTTGGAATAGCGCCAGCCAATCGGATCTTATCGCCCACCTGTCGTCTCCTACAATTTTGAAGAAGACAACAGGTTTTGGACGCAATCGCGTCGCAACGCGCAAGTGAGATGGAGTTCTCGATGGAAAGACCGGATCTACCGCTCGGTTTACCAGAGGATATCGAAGAAAAGAAAATGGCCGCTCGAACATGGTTCGAAAGCCTGCGGGACCAAATACGCACGAGCTTCGAGCAATTGGAAGACGAATTGACGGGTCCCCTGTCGGATCGCGAGCCGGGGCGCTTCGTCGCCACCGCTTGGTCGCGGGAAGAAGGCGCAGGCGGCGGCGGAACCATGTCGATGATGAGGGGGCGCGTCTTTGAAAAAGTCGGCGTTCACACGTCAACGGTGTATGGCACTTTCGCTCCGGACATCAGAGCGCAGATGCCTGGAGCAGCCGCAGACGGAGCGTTTTGGGCCTCCGGTATTTCGCTGATTGCCCATCCGGTCAATCCGAATGTGCCCGCGGTTCACATGAACACACGTATGGTGGTGACCGGAAGTCGCTGGTTCGGCGGCGGCGCCGATCTGACGCCGGTCCTGGACAGGCGCCGAACGCAGGAAGACGAAGATTCGATCCTCTTCCATCGAGCATTGGAAGCTCCATGCCGTACACATGCCCGTGTCGCCAATTATGAAACCTATAAAAAGTGGTGCGACGATTATTTCTTTTTGAAGCATCGCAATGAGTCGCGCGGCATCGGCGGAATTTTCTATGATTGGCTTCATTCCAGTGAAGAAGCCGGCGGCTGGGATGCCGATTTTGCATTCACGCAGGATGTTGGTCGAGCCTTTGCAGATGTCTACCCACGGATCGTCAGGGCAAATTTCAATAAACAGTGGACGGAACAAGATCGTGAGGAACAATTGATTCGACGCGGGCGGTATGTTGAGTTCAATCTTCTCTATGATCGAGGCACCGTGTTTGGTTTGAAAACCGGCGGAAATGTTGACTCCATCCTGTCATCAATGCCGCCTATGGTGAGATGGCCTTGATAGGGATGCGCTGACGACTTGCCGCAAGCTCAGTGCGGCCATATCGAGGCATAGATGAAGGCTCGCAAGCCTCCGTGCCTCCTAGGTTCTTGATGCCGGGTTGCGTATGGCAATGCGTTATAGAGCGTGAGACGGAAGGCGTTTTGAGGAGACCTGCTTCGTTCGCTTTGCGTAATGTACGGTAGAGAACATTGGCAAAACGCGTCGCCGCGTGATCTTTCCGAATTGGGAGTGTGTTCTAACTATAGATTAATCTGCGTTACATTTGAGGAGGAGATCAATGACCATACAGAGTGGCTCGCCAGCCTATCCAAGCGTCATGGAGAAATCTCGGGCAATCGATACGCCTGAATTCCTGACGCGGATCGCGCAAGATATGCGCATGAAGAGCGGATCGGATCTGCCATTGTCATGCTACGTCGAGCAGGTGAAACTGCAACTGGCAAGCGGCAAATCGCCGGAGGAGCTTGCGGGAACCGTTAAGGAAGCAAGCAACAACAATTTCGACAGCTGCTATCGCGCTTGGGCCTTGGGCGAATAAATTAAAGAAGGATGTCGATGCTCGAAGGAGCGTCGACATTTTTCGATTTATCCAGACTGACACCGAGCCTTGGAAAGCTCCTTCATCTGCGAACCCAGGCATGCGGAAACATGCCGATCTCGGGAACAAGACGTTTCCATTCGACGTTGCATGAATGTCGAAGGTTTAGCGGCACAAGACGATAGCGTAAGGGCCGACATCTTCGATCAGCGGAGTGGCTTGAGGGGTCAAACTAGCCCTCAAGACATCTGGCATAACAAGTCATTCAGTCGGTGCGGTGTTTGCACAGGATCACATCGCACATCGCGCCAGAGATGTTGGAGGAGACAATGCGTCTTTTTGAATGTGGTACTCTTGTCCCAGGTTGCGACTGGCATACGCGTGCAAGCGATGATGCGGAAGTGGTGCGCCGCGCCGTCGAGCATATGCGCCAAGCCCATGGAGAGACTGTCATCCGGGAAAATATGGTGGACAATATCAAGGCACGCATTCGCGACGAGGCCAACGCTGCCTAATCGGCTTGTTCGACGAAAGACGTTGAAAGCTTGAAGAGATAAGAAAGCCTCATATTGAACCAGAGGCGCCTCGCTTGAACCGATAGTTCGAGCGAGGTTATCTATCTGAAATACCCGGAGCGTCTTTCAAGCGGCCAAGAAGCGCTGCGCGGTCAGCTGCAAAATTCTCTTCAACCCATTGATCTTCCAAAGCAGTCAGCATCTTTCCGACTTCTGGACCGGCAGGTACCCCCAAGGCAATCACATCCGCACCGCTCAGCGGAAATTGTGGCTTCTCCCACCGCCGAGCCTCGTCCAAAAACGCAATCAAGCGAGCGGTTCGGGCCATTTCACGCGTATCTCCTTCCGCCTTGGAGCGCGCAACGGCAGTCGATAGTTTAAGCTTTGCAAGGATCCCGGCCGTCCCACGGCGATAGAGCAATCGCTTAAAGCCTGCGGTGGACATTTCATCGTCGATGTTTGGTGTCTTCGCCCAATCCTGGAGAAAGCCGGCTTCGGCCTTGGACATCTTCAGCCTTTGTGACATCGCAGAAATGCGTTCGGCGTCAGGCGGCACGATCGATGCGAGCCGCAGGAGCGGATCAGGAGACCAACCCAAAGCGGTTTCAGCGGCAACCAATCCTGGCATGGCGTCGATGCCCCATTTTTCTGTCTCAGGAAGGACCTCTGTCAAGACGCCGACCTGCCGCATCCAAAGCAGAGCCCGACCAGGGTCGTCTGCGGACAGAAGTTTGCGCGTCTCAGACCAGATGCGCTCTGCAGAAAGCGTCGACAGGCGCCCTCGTGCGGCAACGCAGGCACGCAGGCCATCTGCATCGGGCCGGCCCGTTCCGTACCAGGCAAAGAAACGAAAGAAGCGCAAAATACGCAAGTAATCCTCGGCAATCCGTCTCGACGCCTCGCCGATGAATTTGATGTTGCGCCGCTCGATATCGGCGAGACCGGACACAAAATCGATAACGCGGCCGTCCTGATCGAGATAAAGCGCGTTGACGGTGAAGTCCCGTCGGTGCGCATCCGCCTCCCAATCCCGGCCAAAGACCACCTGAGCATGGCGACCATCGGTCTGCATATCGGTTCGCAATGTGGTTACCTCGAAAGGTTCGCCATCAACAACAAGCGTAACCGTTCCGTGGCTGATACCGGTCGGAACGGCTTTGATGCCAGCGGCATCAGCGCGCGCAATGACCTCCTCCGGCATGAGCGTCGTTGCAAGATCGATATCCCCGACCGGAAGATCCATCAGGCTGTTGCGCACGGCGCCACCCACAATGCGGGTCTCGGCCCCTGCCCCGTTCAACAGCGATAGAACGCGTTGCAAGGCGGGGTCCTTGAACCAGTCATGGTGCGCGAGGCTGGTCATGCATAAAGCCTTTCATAGAGAGTTCGCACGATTCCCGCGGTAATGCCCCAGATCATGTGATCTTGGTAGGGAACGCGGTAAAAGTGACGCTCATAGCCATTCCACACGCGGCTGTCGCGCTGATGGTTGTCGGGGTTCATGAGGAAGGACAGCGGCACCTCGAAGACATCGTGAACTTCTGCGGGATTGGGTTTAAGATCAAAACCACGCCGAATGATGGCAAGAATAGGCGTAATGCGAAACCCGCTGGCAGCAAGGTAATCGGGAAGGCGCCCAACCGTCTCGACGTAATCGACTGGCAAACCGATCTCCTCTTCTGCCTCACGCATGGCGGCACGCTCCGCCGAGGCATCCTGCGGATCGATCGAACCGCCTGGAAAAGCAACCTGTCCGGAATGCTTTTTAAGGGTCGCCGTTCTTGTCGTAAAAATTACGCTGGCTTCCTCGCCGTCATCGACGACGGGAACGAGAACCGCTGCTTTGCGCAGCGTCATCGCTTCTATCATCTCGAACATATCGGGGTTCAGCAAATGATCGCCATGTTCGCGCCAAGCAACCTCTAACGGACTACCCACTTGATGAAGAGCGCGGCGGCGAAGTTCGCTCGCAGAAAAAAGCGGAAAGCGTTCCGGGGCAACAGTGTTCATCGAGACAACGCATCCAACTCATCAGCCGGCATAATAGGAAAGAGCGCTCCGTTTGATCGCAGGCAAAACGTATCGACGCCCTCGATTGTCTCGATATCGCCCATCTCGGCAAGTTCGTAGGTGACCGCGCGTGAAACCAATGCATCGAGACGTCCACGAACCCTTAGATAGGGCTTCCACTCGCCACTGCCAGCTTTAACGACGAAGCTTAGCGGATGATCGGCGCCCGCTTCCACCACATCGCCGACATTGGTCCTGAAGGTCAGCACCGGCTCGCTGTCGCGCAGGCTTTTATCCACCTCGACCGCAACAAAATGGGCGTCCTCAACCCGAATTCCGAGCTTTTCCACAGGCGTGACAAGATAGGTCTTCCCATCTTCGTCCTTCCGCAACACGGTTGAAAAAAGCCGGACAAGCGGCTGACGGCCGATGGGCGTGCCCATGTAATACCAACTGCCGTCACCGCGAATTTCCAGATCGATATCGCCGCAAAAAGCCGGATTCCAAAGCTCGACAGGGGGCAGCCCGCGCTTTTTCCCATCGCTTTGCTCCGCAGCGCGTGTAATCAACGCCGATAAACCGCCGATAGCGTCAGATGTGGGAAAACCTTCGCTTGCCATTCTTCTGTCCCGGTTTGCGTTTAAGGCAGCAACCGTCACGAGATAGTCATTCAAAACTTGCTTGTCAGCCCGTTCTATCGTCTTACCTTTACATTTCTAGGTCGCTGACGTGAATTAGCGCCGATTCGCAAGCTGGATGAAGCCGAAGGAGGTCCCGATGGGAATGATGCCGACTGAACCCCCGATGGACGAAAAAGCGATCGTGGCCGCTGCCGAACGCGCCCTTTCCGAAATCGCTGCCGTTCGCAAAGAGGTTTCAAAAGTTATCTTTGGCCAAGAAAGCGTCGTTGAAAACACGCTCTTGGCAGTTCTGTCCGGCGGACATGCTCTGTTGGTCGGGGTTCCTGGTCTTGCCAAGACCAAGCTTGTGACGACACTTGGCGATGTTTTGGGCCTTGCCTGGAACCGCATCCAGTTCACACCCGATCTGATGCCATCAGATATCGTCGGCTCGGAAGTCATGGATCAGAACGAAACAGGCCGGCGCTCCTTCCGTTTCGTCAAAGGGCCGGTGTTCGCCCAACTTCTGATGGCGGACGAAATCAACCGCGCTTCGCCGCGCACACAGTCGGCCCTGCTTCAGTCGATGCAGGAATATCATATTACGATGGCGGGGCAGCGGTATGATTTGCCATCGCCGTTCCATGTTCTTGCCACACAAAACCCGCTGGAGCAGGAAGGCACCTATCCGCTGCCCGAAGCTCAGCTCGACCGCTTCCTGCTGCAAGTCGATGTACATTACCCGGATTTGACGGCAGAGCGGCAGATCCTTCTCGACACAACGGGCGTGTCGGAAGCAAAGGCCGAGGTTGTTCTCGATGCCGGTCGCCTGACGGACATCCAAAAGCTCATCCGCCAGATGCCGGTCAGCGACAAAGTGGTCGACGCGATCCTTGCGTTGGTGCGTTCAGCGCGTCCCGGCCAAGGCAACCAGGATACGGACAAACATATTGCGTGGGGTCCCGGCCCAAGAGCCGGCCAGGCCATGATGCTCTGCGCAAGGGCGCGTGCGCTCTATGAAGGACGGCTCGCCCCATCGCTGGATGATGTCTATGCGCTGGCCGAACCAGTGCTGGAGCATCGTATGGCGCTGACATTTGCCGCGAGGGCGGAAGGCATGTCGGTGCGCGATGTAATCGCCGATCTCGTCAAGCACTCCAAAGGCTGAACAAAAACGGCAAGGAACAGTCCCGCGTGGCATCTATCGGACAAACCGTCGATCCGACCCCCGGTAAAGACGCACTCGCAAGAGCACGGCAACGCGCAGCGCTCGTGCCGGACTGCCTCGTGGAAGCACGGCGCATTGCCAATACCGTGATTGCTGGCTGGCATGGGCGTCGCAAGCGTGGCATCGGCGAAAACTTCTGGCAGTTCCGCCCTTATGCGGAAGGCGAAAGCCTTTCACGCATCGACTGGCGCAGATCCGCCCGTGATGACCATATGTATGTGCGAGACCGAGAATGGGAGGCGGCGCACACGATTTGGCTCTGGGCGGACCTTTCACCGTCCATGATGTTCAAGTCGAGCTATGGCATGGTCTCAAAGGAAAGCCGCGCTCTCGTGATTATGCTGGCCTTAGCCGAAATTCTCGCTCGTTCGGGCGAACGGATCGGTTCACCGGGCTTGATGGAACCCATCGCGGCGCGCAATGCTGCAGAGCGTTTGGCGACTGCGCTGATGCATACTCCCTCCACCACCGGCCTGCCGGATGTGGGGATGGTGCGCGGCTGGAGCGATCTTGTGCTGATCGGTGATTTTCTGGACGATGCAGATGCTATCATGGCGCGTCTCGGTCCGCTCGGTCGGCGCGGTCTTCGCGGCCATCTGGTAGAAGTCGCTGATCCGGCCGAAGAACTTTTCCCCTATAGCGGACGCACGGAATTTACGGACCCGGAGAGCGGCGAACGGATCGTCGCCGGCCGCGCTGAAAATATCCGCGATGATTATCGGCAAGCCTATCTGGCACGGCGGGAATCGCTAGGACAATCGCTGCGACACTTGGGCTGGACCTTTACGCCCCACCGCACCGATCACCTCGCCTCGGAAGCATTGATCGCAATTCACATGTATCTTTCGGGAATGCCGGCGAATGCGGTTGGGGGAAACCGTCCATGATGGGTTTGCCGTTTGCCTTTTCCTATCCCGCGATCCTTGCGGCGCTTGTTGCACTACCGGCTATCTGGTGGCTGCTACGGTTGACGCCGCCGCGACCGATCGTTGAGGTCTTCCCCCCTCTGCGCATCCTCGCCAAAGTTCTCAAGCGCGAGGAGACGCCGGCCAAAAGCCCATGGTGGCTCACGCTTCTGCGCATGGCGCTCGCCGCCGCCGTCATTCTGGCGATTGCGGATCCCGTGGTGAACCCTCGCTCTGCCACCTTGATGCGCGGCGGGCCGCTTGTTCTTGTCATCGACAATGGTTGGGCATCAGTGTCCGACTGGGAACGCAGGGTCAAGTCGGTCTCCGCTCTCATCGATGATGCTGAAAGAAGCAGCATTCCCGTTTCCATCACCTTCACGGCCAACGCCTCGAACGACGCAACGGCGAGTTCGGCCCCGGCTGCGCGCGAGAAATTGCAGGCGGCCGAACCACAGCCGCTTGTGCCGGACCGCGCGCGTGCCATCGATGCCTTAAGAACCGCGCTCGGCAACACAGCACCCGGAACCCTCGTGTTCGTGACCGACGGCATTGCCGCCAGGAAAGACGATGCAACGGTTCGCAGCCTGGCTGACCTCAGACCAGGGGAATTCCGCCTCGTGGAAGATGATGGTTCTGCCGATATTGCATTGACCGACATCGATAACAACGCCGACGCCATGGAGGTCACCGCTAGCCGCCTGAAAGGCGGACAAGCTCTCTCGCTCCCCGTGACCGCGCAGGACGCCCAGGGACGCGCGATTGCAGCGGGCACCATTCAATTCGCAGCCGGACAAACCACTGCTACGGGGTCGATTTCCGCGCCGTTCGAAATGCGAAACGATTTTGCACGCGTCAGCCTCGACGGACATCAGACGGCAGGCGCTGTTCACCTGCTGGACGATGGCTTCAAGCGCCGCCGTGTGGTGCTGTTATCGGGCGAAACGCGCGACGATTTCCAGCCCTTGCTTTCCCCGCTCTATTACATTCAACGTGCTCTTCAACCCTATGCCGACCTAATCGATCCGAATACGGCCGATCTGGCTGCTGCTATTCCTGACGTACTTGCGCAAAATCCATCGGTCATCGTCTTGGCCGATATCGGCCGCCTGCCACAAGAAACCTACGATCCGCTAAGGCGCTGGATCGAAAATGGCGGTATTTTATTGCGGTTCGCGGGTCCCCGTCTTGCTGCTGCACCCGCCGATGATCCGCTGGTTCCAGTTACTCTTCGGCAAGGAGAGCGTGCTTTGGGCGGCGCCTTGTCGTGGGCAGAGCCTCAGCAGTTAGCAGAATTCCCCGCAAACAGCCCATTCGCCGGCATAACCCGCCCGAGTGATGTGACGATCAAGCGCCAGGTTCTTGCAGAGCCGACACCTGATCTGGCGGAACGCACCTGGGCAAGCCTCGCCGACGGCACGCCTCTGGTGACCACCAAAACGATGAAAGCCGGACGGATCGTCCTCTTCCATGTCAGCGCGGAGGCGACCTGGTCCAATCTGCCGCTTTCGGGAAGTTTCGTGGAAATGCTGCGACGCGTCGTGCAACTCTCCAAATCAGGGGGAACCAGCGCCGACAACTCTGCCGGCGATAGAGCCCTTCCTCCCTTTCGCCTGCTGACGGCAAAAGGCGCGATGACGCCGCAGACCGGATCGGCCCGTCCTCTGATTGTCACACGTCAAGCAGCGCCGGTCACAAATTTCGACAATCCGCCCGGCCTTTACGGTTCCGAAGAAGGCTTTACCGCATTGAACGTTTTGCCCGAAAAGGCTGAGCTAAAGCCCCTGGATACCTCCGGTATCACTCTTAAACAGGAAGGCTTGCTCGGCGAAGATTCCTGGTCCGCAAAACCAGCGCTTTTCGTCCTTGCTTTGGTGCTTCTGATGGCCGACGGGCTGATTGTCATCCTGATGAATGGTGCCTTCCGGCGCTCGGCAGGATCAACGCGGGCCGCGGCATCGCTTCTCGCGCTGGCCGTTTTCGCCGGAGCTCTATTGCAACCTCATCGCTCATATGCCGATGACAGCAAGCCCGGCGATGACATCATCATGCAGCGCCTCGACAACACGCACCTGGCTTACGTGGTCACAGGGGAAAAAGATGTCGATGACATCTCAGAGCGCGGGCTTGAGGGCCTTACGCAATTTTTGACCTATAGAACGACGTTAGAACCCGCGCCACCGGTCGGTGTCGATCTGGACAAGGACGAACTTTCCTTTTTCCCGATGATCTATTGGCCGATCTCGGCGACGGCGCCAATGCCATCACAGGCGGCCATCAACAAAATCGACGCCTTCATGCGATCGGGCGGTACGATCCTGTTCGATACGCGTGATCAATTCAGCGCCCTGGATAACAATAGCGGACCGAGCCCCAATGTGCAGCGTCTGCAACAGATCATCGGCAACCTCGACATCCCGCCGCTCGAACCGGTGCCGGCAAATCACGTACTCACCAAGTCATTCTACCTGCTCTCGAATTTCCCCGGCCGCTATACCGGAAGCCCGCTTTGGATAGAGGCGCGCCAGGATGCAAGAGCAAAAAATGATCGTGAGTCCACGGCCTCGGGCGATGGCGTGTCTCCAATTCTTATCACTGGTAATGATTTTGCAGGCGCCTGGGCCGTAGATGCCAACGGAACGCCATTGCTGCCGACTGTGCCGCCAGACGACATGCAACGCGAATACGCCTATCGCGCAGGCGTCAACATCATGATGTATATGCTCACCGGCAACTATAAGGCCGATCAAGTGCATGTTCCTCAGATCCTGGAAAGGCTGGGGCAATAGAATGACCATCGACTTCTCACCCTTCGTCCCGTGGCCTGTCCTGGCTGTCCTGGCGCTAATCGCGCTTCTTGTCAGCGCCATCGCGCTCTGGCGCGGCCTTCGCGGCGCCACCATCCGCTCACTGGCAGCCCTCGCCCTCCTGGCGGCTTTGGCAAATCCGCTGTTGATGCAAGAAGATCGCGAACCTCTGACAACGATCGTGCCTGTCGTCATCGATCGGAGCCAGAGCCAGCAAATCCCTGAGCGCATCCGCCAGACCGACGAAGCACTTGCCGCGCTGAAGGAACGACTAGCTCGCTTTCCCAATATTGAGCCGCGGTACCTCGAAGCGAAGGATGCTGAGGAAGGCGGCGCACCATCCACTCGTCTTTTCCATGCACTTGAGGGGTTGATCTCGGACGTTCCTCCATCGCGTGTCGGCGGTGCGATTTTCGTAACGGATGGTGAGGTGCACGATGTTCCCGGCGCTAACCAAGCTTTGGGCTTCGACGCCCCGATCCACTCCCTTATTACCGGACGCGCTAACGAGTTCGACAGGCGCATCGAAGTCGTGCGCGGCCCTCGCTTCGGCATTGTCAATGAGGAACAGCAGGTCGTCCTGCGCGTCGTCGATGACGGACCGAGCCCCGGCGGCGTTGCCAAGGTCAATGTTCGCCTAAACGGCAACGATATTGCCACCATTCAGGCCGTACCGGGACAGGAAACCCCCTTCTCGTTCAAACTGCAGCGCGGCGGCAGCAATGTCCTTGAATTTTCCGTGGCCGGTCTGCCCGGAGAAATCACCGAGACCAACAACCGCACTGTCCATCTGATCGACGGTATCAGGTCCAACCTTCGAGTGCTGCTGGTTTCCGGCGAACCACATGCCGGCGAGCGTGCCTGGCGCAACCTGCTCAAGTCCGATGCCTCGGTCGACCTTGTTCATTTTACTATCTTGCGCCCGCCTGAAAAACAGGACGGGACACCGATCAACGAACTTTCGCTCATCCAATTTCCGATGCGTGAGCTTTTCGTCGAGAAGATCAATGATTTCGATCTGATCATCTTCGACCGCTACCAGCACCGCAACGTGCTGCCGATCCTCTATTACGATTATATCGTCCAATATGTGCAGAAGGGCGGCGCGCTGCTGATTGCTGCAGGCCCTGAACATGCAGGCGAGGATTCGATCGCTCTGACCCCGCTTGAGGCGGTTCTGCCGGCCGCCCCGACGGGCCAGATGATCAATAAGCCCTTCTATCCCCGCTTGTCTGAAGAAGGTCGCAAACATCCAGTCACGCGGGGGCTGGACGGCTCAACGCAGGAACCGCCCCGCTGGGGCCGCTGGTTCCGCACCGTCGATGTAGATCCACCGCAAGGTCAGACCGTGATGGTCGGCGCCGACAATCATCCGCTTCTTGTCCTCAATCGCGCTGGCGAAGGACGGGTCGCCATGCTTCTTTCCGATCAGGGCTGGCTCTGGGCGCGCGGCTTTGAAGGCGGCGGGCCGCATGTGTCGCTTTACAGGCGCATTGCGCACTGGCTGATGAAGGAGCCTTCCCTGGAAGAGGAAGCGCTGACTGCAAAAGCGTCCGGCCGCAGACTTGAGATTACGCGCCAGACGATTGGTGGTCCTCCTGGCGAAGCCCTCGTCCGTTATCCCTCGGGTCGAACGGAACGACTGGCGCTTTCTCAGAAGGAACCGGGCCTGTTCACAGCCGAGAAGGATATGGAAGAAGTCGGGCTTTTCCAGATTTCCAACGGGAACCTTTCGACTTTGGTTCATGTTGGAGCTGTCGACGCGCCGGAGTTCAAGGCCATGATTTCAACGACAGGTCCTTTGAAGCAGATCGCCGACCGCACGCGCGGGATCGACCAAAGGATTGTCGATGCGCAAGGGGCGGTCTCAGTTCCACCAATACTTCCCGTCCATAATCAGGTGCGCATCGCTGATAATGATCGTATACAAATTCGTTTGACGGACGAAACCGTCCTGAAAGGGGTCAACACGCTTCCCCTGTTCGCAGGCTTTGCCGGTGTGGGCGTTCTTTTGTTGGCCTTTGCTGCGATGTGGTGGCGAGAAGGGCGTTAAGCATGGCCCAGCTGGAACTGACCTGCGCGCCTGCCCCAGAGGACGTTTCGCTGATCGGAAGCGCTTTGACCGCGTTCAACGAAGACGACGTCGGACCGAAGCACCATATGCCTATTGCCGTTTTCATTCGCGATACCGAAGGAAAGATAACCGGCGGCCTTAGCGGCTATACCGCCTGGGGCTGGCTTTACATCCAGCAGTTGATCGTACCGGAAACAGAGCGAGGAAAAGGCCTTGCGGGCAAAATGCTTCTGCTCGCCGAAGAAGAGGCGTTGGGACGAGGTTGTCACTCAGCTTGGATCGACACCTTTAATCCCGCGGCGCTGAAGGCCTATCAACGGGCAGGCTATGCCGTTTTTGGCGAGCTTGCGGATTTTCCCACAGGTCGCACCCGCAGTTTCCTGCAAAAGCGCCTTGCGACACCTCAATAGAATAGGCCTTTTAAAGGTCAGCATCCGCAAGAGCGGCGCTGGTATGAGCGAGCGCAGGAGAACCGTTGCAGGTCCTGGCTCGCGCGTTCAGTTCATGGGATGAGTGAGGCTCGCATAACACTGTCCATACATGTCGTGGCTCATGTTGCACACTGGCTGGCAGGCGATCCTTTGCAGCTCTATATGACAGAAAACCATCATGGCTGAGGAAAAATCATGGGTATGCTCGTCGACGGCGTGTGGCAGGATGTCTGGTATGATACCAAGAAGAGCGGCGGCCATTTCCGTCGGGAGGCGTCCCGGTTTCGCAATTGGATCACGGTTGATGGCAGTGCCGGCCCAAGTGGCGATGGCGGCTTCAAGGCGGAGACGGGTCGCTATCATCTTTACGTGTCGCTTGCCTGTCCGTGGGCGCATCGTACCCTGATCTTCCGCAAGCTGAAGCGGCTAGAGCCTCACATCTCGGTATCGGTCGTCAGCCCCATCATGCTTGAAAACGGCTGGGAATTTGGTGGCATCGATGGCGGGGAAAGCGATCCCCTATTCGGAATGAGCAAGCTCTGGCAAGTCTATGTGAAGGCCGACCCATCCTACTCCGGTCGCGTCACCGTTCCCGTCTTATGGGACAAGGAAAAATCGACGATCGTCAACAACGAGTCCGCCGAAATCATCCGTATGTTCAACAGCGCCTTCAACGAAGTGACTGGCTCACAGGAAGATTTCTATCCTGAAACGTTGAGGACAGACATCGATGCCTTGAACGAGATAATCTACGACAGGGTCAATAATGGCGTTTACAAAGCGGGCTTTGCAACCACGCAGGAGGCGTACGAGGAAAACGTCGTTCGTCTCTTCGATGCGCTTGATCAGCTAGAAGAAAGACTGAGCAGAGGCCGCTATCTTTTTGGTAACGCGATGACGGAAGCCGATTGGCGACTTTTCACCACCCTCGTGCGGTTCGACGCGGTCTATGTCGGACACTTCAAATGCAATATCCGCAGGATCGCCGACTATCCGAACCTGTCTGGTTATCTCCGCGATCTTTACCAAGTTCCTGGTATCGCCGATACGGTCGACTTCCATCACATCAAGCATCACTACTACCGCAGCCACAAGACGATCAATCCGACGGGCATTGTTCCCATCGGGCCGAAGCTAGATCTTCTGCAGCCTCATGGACGAAAATAAACGGGGGTAGTGGACTGCCGGCATCCGCCAGCGGAGCCGCTGAGGCTACCAGCGGTCCGCTTTAGCAACCGTTTCGTCCTCCAGCTCGACGAGACGCCGCTGCGTGGCTGGCGAAAGATTTTCCGGCAAAGCGTCAAGGGCAAAGAAGCCGCATTCTACGATTTCGAGATCAGCCGGCCGCGGCGCTGTCTGTTCCACCAAGACTTTGTAGAAAACCACATGGTCGCGCGCACTGGCCGCACTGTTGAAGTAGACATGGATCAATTGCGGTGGCTCCAGCATGCGCAGATTGCCCTCTTCCCGCAGTTCCTTCTCGAGCGCTTGCCCCACAGTCTCCCCACGCTCGACACCGCCGCCCGGCATATGCCACCCCGGCACATAGCTGTGACGAACGAGGAAGATCCGCCCGTCCTTATCAAAGCACGCTCCGCGCACGCCGAGCGTCATGCCTCGCGCAACGGCAAAGTACCGGTGCACCACGCCGAGAAGAAGACGCGACTGCCATTCCTTGAGCTGCAGTTTCACCTTCTCTCCTGTTTATTTTGTCGCTTGGGCAGAACCGGTTTGATTTGCGCCTCGCCTGGTCTATCTCTCAGCTCATGTTCAAGCTTGCTCATATCTCAGATATACATCTCGGCCCGCTCCCGTCACTCTCTTTCCGAGAGCTATTTTCCAAACGCATCACCGGCTTCGTGAACTGGCATCGAAATCGTCGCATGCATTTGTTCGGCAGCACGCTCGACATCTTGCTTGACGATATCCGCAGACAGAGTGCGGATCATGTTGCGGTGACGGGCGACCTTGTCAATCTCGCAAGCGGCATCGAGATCAGAAAAGCGGCGGCCTGGCTGAGAGAACTCGGCGATCCTTCCCAACATTCTGTCGTTCCCGGCAATCACGATGCCTATGTGCCCGGCGCTTATGAGAAGTCCATGCGCGCATGGTATGACTATGTGAGGGGCGATCTCGCCCCAGTCGAGTGGCAGGAAGACAAACGCATTTTCCCCTATGTCCGCGTGCGCGACAAAGTTGCTATCGTTGGCTGCTCCACGGCAGTTGCGACGCCGCCGTTTTCAGCAAGCGGCTACTTCGGCAAGCGACAGGCGAGAGAGACCGTCAATGTCCTGCGCGCTGCAGGGGAAGCTGGCCTCTTCCGCGTTATCTTGATCCACCATCCGCCGATCCGTGGGGCGACATCCTTTCACAAGAGGATGATAGGCATCAGACGCTTTGCTGCAGTGGTCTCCTCTGGTGGCGCTGAACTCGTCCTGCACGGCCATACGCACTTGAACACGGTCCACTGGCTGCGCGGCCAAACAGGTCCCGTTCCCGTGGTCGGCATTGCCTCTGCCTCGCAAGGCCTCGGCGGCTCCAAGCCACCGGCCGCGTATAACCTGTTTTCCATTGCCGGCAGCCCCGGCGCATGGGAGCTGAAGGGAGAACGGTTCAACCTCAGCAGATCGGGCGACGACGTATCGACCGAAAGTGTTGATATATTTGGGACTTAGGCCAGCCACCGGACTCACTTTCTCAGCAAGTTGCAGTTGCGCTTGAAGCTCAGAAAGACAGCATCGGTAAAAACTTTTTGACAACAGGATTCATTCGACTGGAACCCTTGCGAAGCGCCATTGAATTGTTTCATAAAGGCCACAGATGAGATATAAATATTTCATTAATGCTGCTTCGTCTCAGCAAAAATCCCGTTAGGATCCCGATGCGCCAACCCGCTACGAACACAGACATCAGGCGTGATCTCGTCGGCTTATTGCCCCGGATCCGGCGCTTCGCCATGACATTAGCGTCCGACACGCTTGAAGCTGATGAACTCGTTCAGGTTGCCTGTCATCGCGCGGTGGCGAAGTCGCATCAATGGAAGGGGGACGGCCGACTGGAGATCTGGCTTTATACCCTGATCCGCCAGATTTTCATCGAGGAGAGCCGGAAGCGGAAGATGCGGCATAGCCCCACTGGCCGCGGCAATGTGACCGACATCAGGGAAGCGGCGCGCGAGCGCGCCGGTAGTGGCGAAACCGACGCCCTCAATCAACTTGTTTCGGCAATGCCTGAGGGAACAGCAAGCCTCTTTCTTTTGGTCTGTGTTGAAGGCCATACCCACAAGGAAGCTGCAGAAATCATGGGAGTGTCTCCCGACAGCATCGCTTCCCGCCTCGCATCGGCACGTCTTTATTTTGCAGCGGCTGCACAACACTATTCTCACGGATAAATCATTGCGAGATTTCAAAAAACTTCCTCTCGACGCCCAACTCGCAGCGCTCATCGACGGAGAAGCGGGCCCTGAGGAAAAGCACGAACTTGAGGCGCGTCTTGCGCGTGATGAAGGTGCACGCCGGCTCTACGAACAGTTGCGACATGGCGGGGAATTCGGCCGGCATCGTTTCGGCGAAATCTTGAAAGAACCCGTGCCTCTCGCGCTCGTTCGCTCAATCAAAAGTGTCCAGCCGCCCAAGGCACCGGTGGCACCCCGCGTGGCCAAATCCACAGCGAAATTTGCCCCCACCGCCCGCCAGTCCGCTATTGCGGGCCTTGCCCTTCTCGGGGTGGGTCTTGGTGTTGGATACCTTGTCTCGCAGCTTCCGTCTCCACCAACCACCATCGTCAATCAGGTAGCGACACCTGCACCGGCACCAAGCAATTGGCTGAGCGATATCACGGCCTATCATCGGCTCATTCTGCGTCAGCCGCGGCACCTTGTGGAGGTTGCGGCGAACCAGAAAGAGGAGATTTCGAGCTGGTTGACCTCGTCGGTTGGCGTTGCTTTCAGGATCCCGGATCTCAGCAGCCAAGGCTGGACCTTTCAAGGCGCCCGCGTCATTCTCGCGGATGGGCGCCCTGCCGGACAGCTGATCTACACCGGCAATGACGGGGATGTCATCTCGATCGTCTTTCGCAAAGACAACCAACCTGCTGAGTTGGAAGACTTCAAAGAGGCTATTCGCGATGAGCTTGGCCTCGTGAGCTGGCATAATGCCGGAAACGCTTACGTACTCGTCGGGCCGTCTGCAGAAGCCTCGCTCAATCAGCTTGCCGCAGACATTGCGACCGCAATCTAATTGATCCTTTGACACCTTGCGGAATAGCGCGCTCAGATGCGACATCTGAGCGCGGTCTTGGTTTATTGAACTTCACCGGAAGCAAGCAGGCTGTTGGCAGCAGAAACAATGGCTTCTAAGGACGCCGTTACGATATTGGTGTTGATGCCGGCGCCAAAAAGCTTTCCGCCTGCATGAACAATCTCCACATACGAAATAGCGGCGGCGTTCGAACCATGTTGGAGCGAGTGCTCCGAATAATCCTGCACTGACATTTCAACGCCGAGATAGGACGACAATGCGTTCACGAAGCCGTCGATCGGGCCATTACCTCTCCCTTCGATCTGGCGGGTCTCGCCATTATCGGTGATCTCGGCAGCAACAATCCTCACGCCTTTGTGTACCGTATCCGGATAGGTATGGTGATCAACGAACTTGATCCGTCCCTCTGGCTGGGACACATAACGCTCGATGAAGCGCTCATAAATCCGTTTGGATGGCAGCTCCTTGCCTTCTTCGTCCGTAATCCGCTGGATCTCTTCCCGGAACTCTACCTGCATATTACGCGGCAGGTTGAGGCCGTAGTCCTCCTGCAGGATGTAGGCGATCCCGCCCTTGCCGGACTGTGAGTTGATCCGGATGATCGCTTCATAGGAGCGACCGACGTCTTGCGGGTCGATCGGCAGATAAGGCACTTCCCAAATTGGATGGTTGGCGACTTTCCGCGCCTTCATTCCCTTGTTGATCGCATCCTGGTGCGAGCCGGAAAATGCCGTGTAAACGAGCTCGCCGACGTATGGATGGCGCTCGCCGATGTTCATCTGGTTCGAATATTCGAACACTTCCTTTATATGCTCGATGTCGGAGCAATCGATGCCGGGATCGATACCCTGTGTGAACATGTTCAATGCCATGGTCACGACATCAACATTCCCGGTTCGCTCGCCATTGCCGAACAACGTGCCTTCCACGCGATCAGCGCCAGCCAAAAGCCCGAGCTCGGCTGCAGCAATCCCTGTCCCGCGATCGTTATGCGGATGAAGCGAAATAATCAGATTTTCGCGGTTGTCGAGGTTGCGGCACATCCATTCGATCTGATCGGCATAAACGTTCGGCATCGCCATTTCCACGGTCGACGGCAGGTTGATGATCAGCTTGTTCTGAGCCGTCGGCTTCACCTCGGCAATGACCGCATTGCAGACTTCCAAAGCGACTTCCAGCTCGGTACCCGTAAAGCTTTCGGGGGAATACTCGAACCGGTAATCCCCGCCGGCCTTCGCCGCCATATCGGTGATCATTTTCGCAGCATCTACGGCAATCTGCTTGATGCCGCTGACATCCTTGGCAAAGACCACGCGACGCTGCAGCTCGCTGGTCGAATTATAAAAATGCACGATGGGCTGACGCGCCCCCTCGAGCGCTTCAAATGTGCGCGTGATCAATTCCGGCCGGCACTGCACCAACACCTGCAAGGACACCCCGTCAGGAACATTGCCCTCTTCCACGCACCAGCGTGCAAAGTCAAAGTCGGTCTGCGATGCCGAGGGGAATCCAATCTCGATTTCAGGAAAACCCATCTGCATGAGAAGGTGGAACATGCGAGCCTTGCGGTCATGTCCCATCGGATCGACCAGCGCTTGATTGCCGTCGCGCAAGTCGACCGAACACCAGATCGGCGGCTTCGTCATGGTCTTCGCCGGCCAAGTGCGATCTGGAATATCGACCTGCGGATAAGGTCTGTATTTACCGGAGGCCGTCGGCATGCCCTTTGTGGGTTTTGAGCTCGTGGAAGATTGAGCGGTCGTATCCATTCTATTCATCTCTCTTCGTGCCGGCAGACGTGCGCTATTTAGCCGATCATGCCCGCCATTGCGACAGCAAATGCCTGTCTCGATTGGTCTGCAGGTTTATCTCGAGGAGCGATCGCACGGCAGGCGTTTCGGCCGCCGGGCGCTCCTCAACGAACCCGGCAACCGCGTGTAAGGCCGAGGAGAAGAAGAGACGCGACAACGCAGCTATTGCGTTCCAGCGCGGCGCGCTGACGCAAAATTCGATCCGAAATCTGGATGACGGCGTTGTTCATGAGAAAATTCTATATCCTCTGACCCAAGGCTTGGCAAGCAGCCTGAGATTTTTTCAGTCCGACCGCTAAGCTAGACCTCAGCGCGAAGCATTTCGCAGTTTCGTCAGCGCCATCATCAGCCCACCGGCCAACAGACCCCAGAATGCACCGGAAATGCCCGCAAAAGACACGCCCGATGCCGTAATCAAAAACGTAATTGCTGCAGCCTCCCTGCTGTCCGGCGGCTGAAATGCAGCGACGACGGATGTGGAAAACGCACCGATCAGAGCGAGCCCGGCAACGGCTTCGATAAGAAGTGGCGGTGAAAGAGATACAAGATAGGTCACCGCACCAGCCAGGAGCCCGAAGATAATATAGCCCACGCCTGCGATTATGGCCGCCCAGTAACGCCGCCGCGAATCGGCGTGGGCATCGGGCCCCGCGCACATGGCAGCCGTGATCGCGGCAAGATTGACGGCATGACCGCCGAAAGGCGCACCTAAGATTGAAAAGAAGCCGGTCGTCGCAAATAGCGGCCCCGGCTTCGGCTCGTAGCCGTTGACCTTCAAAACCGCGATACCGGGGATATTCTGCGAGGCCATCGTCACGATGAACAATGGCAGACTGATCGATACAAAGGCGTGGAAGCTGAACGCTGGCATCACGAAAGCGACCGTGGGCAACAGGCTACCAAGAGCATGCGCAGAGCCCTGCCCCTGTGACGAATCGTAGACAACCACCAGCGCAAAAACGGCAAGTGCGGCCGGCACCGCCCATAAACGCCGGTAAGCTCCGACGAGAGCCCATACGAGAACGATTGGCAAAGTGTAGACCGGGTCGGCAGCCAGGGCCTTTGCCGGCGCAAAACAAAGTCCAAGAAGGACACCAGCGAGCATGGCATTGGCAAGAGGTTGAGGGATGGCCGCAACCGCGCGCCCGAGTGGACGAAACAAGCCGGCAAGGACAATCAGACAAGCGCACAGAATGAATGCGCCGACAGCCGTCTGGAAGCCGCCGTCAATTGTCCCGACGCCAGCGAGAAGCGCCGCTCCAGGCGTTGACCAGGCAATACTGACAGGAAGACGCGTGGTGATGCTGAGGACAATGGCGCAGAGCCCCATGGATAAAGCCAGAACCATCAGTCCCGAAGCTGCCTCGACATCGCTTGCACCGACGGCATGAAGGCCATTCAAGACGACAGCGAATGAACTTGCAAAGCCTACAAACGCGGCGAGACACCCCATGAACAGACTTTGTGTCGAGAAATCCTTGAGCATGATCTTACTTCCACGTGAGAAGTTTCGTTAAGCACAAACAGGCGTCGCGGGACAAGCGCAGTATGAATTGCTTCGGTACGGAGGGAACGTTCTGATAAATAATTTGTTAATAAACCGGCGGTGGAATACAATTCACAAAAATTAAGTAAGAACCAACGTCTATGGCCGATCTTTCGTATTAACGGTGAGCTTTGCATTATGAAGGAATCAGAATATCTCAGCCACGCTGCAGCACATCTTTCTTCGGCAGCTGTACTTGCTTCGCTTATTCGCTCTCTCGTAGACAAAGAAATTCTATCAGAAGATGAAGAGACTTCCGTTTACGACGGCGCTATTCGGCTTCTGTCAGATAATGCCGGTGATGACGAAGAAGGGATCTTCGAGCTGGCGCAAGAACTCGTCGAAACGAGATGGAAGGGCGACAGCTACTGAAGATTTCGAACCCACTAGGCCTATGTGCTAACGAGTGGTTATGCGCCTACGCCAGCCAAGTACCGCGATAGTCTGTAAGCCGACCAGTAAACTGCTGCCGCGCCGGTGTGGCAAAAACGCAAGTGGCCTTCTGTAGTCAAAGCAAGAACACGTCCGCAGACCTAGGCGAAACGCCTGAACTAAGCACAATCGGCAAAATGAGCGTGCGCTGTTTGCTGTAAGCGGAATTCGAGGGAAGCCTCGAGGCTTTCCGCTGTGAGTCTGCCGCCCAAGCCTGTCGGGCGGCAGATAAATCTCAGCCGATTTCGGCCTGCGATGTCACGATCCTCGATACCAGACCATACGCTTTTGCCTCTTCAGCAGACAGCCAGTAGTCGCGATCCGTATCGGCGGCGATCTTTTCAATCGGCTGGCCGGTTGCTTCTGCCATGATCTTGTTGAGGCGCTCGTTCATCTTGATGATTTCGCGCGCTTGAATCTCAATGTCAGACGCCATGCCGCGCGTACCGCCAGATGGTTGATGCAACAGGAAGCGCGTGTTTGGCAGGCAGATACGCCGTTCTTTAGGTGCCGCGACGTAGATCAGCGCGCCAGCCGATGCGACCCAACCTGTTCCGATCATCCAAACCTTCGGCTTGATGAACTTGATCATGTCATGAATGGAATCGCCCGACTCGACGTGACCGCCCGGCGAGTTGACGTAGATGCGGATATCCTCGTCGCTTGCAGCGGCGAGAGCCACCAGCTGCGTGCAGACCTTCTGCGCAAGTTCCTGATTGATCGGTCCATAAATGAAGATCGAACGCGACTTGAAAAGATTCGCCTCCGTTTCCTTACCGAGCGGCAGTTCCTTGACCTTGTCGTCTTGTTCTTCGTCGTTCATTCGAACCTCTTTCACGTCCACTTCGTGTATCTCGCACATAATGCGACTCAATGCGTAAAACAATGCTGACAAAAGGAAAAGGTGGAAGGGGCCAAGACGCTTTCGCTCCAGAAAAAGCGACAACGAGATTACCGAATTGTAAGCAGGCCAGGCTTTGATTTGCCAAAATCCGTTCTTACCTCATCTATTGTAGAAACCAACGCGCCCTGAAGAGAAGGAGCCAGACAATGTCGCCCGAGGAACGTCAAATGCTTACCGCGCTATTCGACCGCGTGCGCACCGCCTCAGCGACGCCGCGCGATAGGGAAGCCGAGGAGCTGATCGAACGTGCCGTACGTGAGCAGCCTTATGCGACCTATTACCTGGCGCAGGCGGTCATCGTCCAGGAAAAGGGTCTGGAAGCGGCAGCCAACCACATCAAGGAATTGGAAGAGCGGGTGCGCCAGCTCGAAGCCGACCAGAGCGCACCGCGCAAGGCCGAGCAAGGCGGTGGATTCTTGAGCTCAATTTTCGGCGGACAGAGCCAGCAACCAGCTGCAAACCCACCTGTCCCCGCAGCCGGCCCGTGGGGCAGCGTCTCGCGGCAGGATTATCAGACACCGCAAAGAAATTACGACGAGATGCCTCGCCAAATGCAGCAGCCGGTGTCAGCGCCATGGAACGCTCAGCAGGCCGCTCCTTCCGCTGGCGGAAGCTTCCTGCGCGGCGCGCTCGGTACAGCAGCCGGCGTGGCAGGCGGAATGTTGCTCGCCAACTCGTTGAGCAGCATTTTCAGTAATCATACGTCGTCACTCGGCTGGGGTTCGCCATTCTCCGGCGCAAACCCGTTCGGCGCTTCTGAGGCGGCTGCACCTGTCGAGGAAACGGTCATCAACAACAACTATTACGGCGACGATGCCATTCGCGACGCTTCCAGTGGCGATGACCGAGACGGAGGCATTCAGCAGGCCGATTATGACGATGACCAGCCTGACTTCGATAACGGATATGACGATGACGATTCCTCGCTCGTCTGATCAGTCTTCATCCCTCAGATGAAAGCTCGCCCCGCGAACATAGCAGCACGCCGGAGACAGCGCGTTGCCATCGCCCAGTGTTTCGATCAGCCGCGTCCTCTATAGCCCTGAACGCCTTGATTCGGCAGCCAGACACCCTTCGGCGGCTCCCCACTCTGCCAGAAAACGTCGATAGGAATTCCGCCGCGCGGATACCAATACGCGCCGATCCGCAACCATTTCGGTTCCAAAAGATCGATCAGCCGTTTTGCGATGTAAACCGAGCAGTCTTCGTGAAAAGCGCCATGATTGCGGAAGGAATGAAGGAAGAGCTTCAGGGACTTTGATTCCACGAGAAAGCTGTTCGGAATGTAGTCGATGACAATATGGGCGAAATCTGGTTGCCCGGTCATTGGGCACAGCGATGTGAATTCCGGCGCGGTGAAACGCACGACATAGTCCGTCCCAGGATTGCCGTTCGGCACCTTTTCAAGAACAGCCTCTTCTGGCGTTCGAGCGGTTTCGGTCTGCTGGCCCAGCATCGAAAGGTTCGAGACATCGGTTTGCGGCATTAGGCTTCCTTTACAGTCTTGACGCGAAGCCCATGCGCTTTTTCGCCTTCGGGTTCGACGTGAATGGTCACATGCGAGCCCGGATGAACCTCTTGAATGGCATACTCCAGGCGGTCGCAAATATCATGGGCGGCACTAACGGCCATTGTCGCCGGCACGACAAGATGAAAGCTGACGAATGTAGCGGCACCGGCCTGGCGGGTCTTCAGGTCATGAACCCCGAGAGCACCTGGCGCATTGGCGGAAATAACGGTTTTAATGGCCTCTTCCTCTTCTGAGGAAACGGCCTGGTCCATCAAGCCGCCCACGGAATGCGTGATAACCTTGGCGCCTTGATAAAGAATATTGCCCGCCACGACAACGGCCAGCAATGGATCGAAGATGGCGTAACCGGTTAAAATTGCAAGCACGAGGCCAATGAGAACGCCAACGGAGGTCACAACGTCGGACATGATATGCTGTCCGTCAGCCTTCAACGCAGCGGAGCGATATTTGGAGCCGGCATTGATCAGGATCTTTGCCCAAATGCCATTCACAACGGCAGCACCCATGTTGATCGCAAGACCGAGAACTGGAGCATCGAGAAGCCGCGGATTGAAGACCTCCGGAAGAGCCTCCTTCACGATCAGCAAGGCAGCCACAACGATTAAGACGCCTTCCGTTACAGCAGACAGATATTCCGCTTTATGGTGCCCGTAAGGATGATCGTGATCGGCCGGACGCTGGGCATAATGAACGACAAAGAGCGCCATGAAGGCAGCCACGACGTTAACGGACGATTCCAGGGCATCGGACAACAGGGCGACCGAACCCGTAACCCACCATGCCACCAGTTTCAGCCCCATCACGGCAAACGCCACTGGAATCCCTATCAGGGCCAGGCGTCTTACATTTCGATTTCCAGCCGCGTCCATCACACCCTCGTATCTCACCCGATGCTGATGCGAATGAATTGCAGCACCGGGTCCTAAAACGCAAAATCGCCCGCGCTCGAAAAGCGCAGGCGAATTTGAGGCTTCTATCTCTCAAATCGTCCCATTTGTCAAAGCTGCGGACGAAAAAACCGTGCCGCAAATGACGGAAGGATGGGATCAGGCAGCCTTGGTTTTGCTCTTGCGGGAAAGATGAGCAACGACATTCTCAATCATTCGCATACCCGCATCCTGACCAAGCGTCATGATCGACTCCGGGTGAAACTGAACTGCGGCGATCGGCTCTTTCGCATGTTCAATCCCCATGATCGTGCCATCATCGCTTTCAGCGGTAATAATGAAATCGCTGGGCAAGGTCGATGCGTCGGCGAAAATCGAATGATAGCGCCCGACGGTCACTTCCCTCGATAGCCCTGAAAAGACGATACCAGGTTCCAACACTCGAATGCGTGACGGCTTTCCGTGCATCGGCACGGCAAGGTGCCGCAGCTCACCGCCATAAGCCTCTGCCAGTGCTTGCAGACCGAGGCAGACGCCGAAGATCGGAAGATTGCGCGCCCTCGCCTTTTTGATCGTCGCCTTGCAATCAAAATCCTTCGGGGTACCGGGCCCGGGCGAAAGCACCACGAGATCGGGATCCAGCCGATCAAAGACTTCCTCCGGCACAGGCGTGCGAACGGTAGACACTGATGCGCCTGTCTGGCGGAAATAATTGGCCAGCGTATGGACGAAGCTGTCCTCGTGATCAATCAACAGGATCTTCACACCGGAACCGACAGCGGCAACGTCCCGCGTCGTGCGCCCAGAATTTCCGGCTTTTGCATCTCTGATGGCAGCAAGCATGGCGGAGGCCTTCAGTTCGGTTTCGGCTTCTTCCTCATGCGGATCGGAATCGTTCAGCAAGGTAGCGCCCGCCCTCACCTCTGCGATGCCGTCCTTAATCCGCACGGTGCGCAACGTCAGGCCGGTGTTCATGTCACCGTTGAAGCAGACCATGCCGATCGCTCCACCATACCAGGCGCGTGGGCTCTTTTCACGCTCCTCGATAAAGCGCATGGCCCACAGTTTGGGAGCTCCGGTGACCGTAACGGCCCAGGCATGCGACAGGAAGCCGTCGAAAGCGTCCATGTCGTCGCGTAATCGGCCTTCGATGTGATCGACCGTATGGATAAGACGCGAGTACATTTCAATCTGACGCCGCCCGATGACCTTAACGGAGCCGGGCTCGCAGACCCGGCTTTTGTCGTTACGATCGACATCGGAGCACATTGTCAGTTCCGATTCGTCCTTCTTGGAATTCAAGAGTTTGAGGATCTGCTCAGAATCAGCGATGGCATCTTCTCCGCGCCGGATCGTGCCAGAGATCGGGCATGTCTCTATGCGCCGACCAGTCACGCGCACAAACATTTCCGGTGAGGCACCAACCAGATATTCCTGGTTGCCGAGATTGATGAAGAAGGAATAGGGCGAGGGATTGATCGCCTTCAGACGTCTTGAGATTGCCGACGGCGCACTATCGCACCGCTCCATAAACTTTTGTCCCGGCACGACTTCGAAGAGGTCGCCTTTTCGGAAGCTCTCTTTGGCCTTCACCACGAGTTCGGCATATTCGCCGGGACGGTGATCGCTCTTTGGCGGAATCGTATCTGTCCGCTTGAAAGGTTCAGGTGCCACCTCGCCCGACTTGCCCTCGGTGCTGGCTCCCGCTTTTGCGAAATCATAGCGGTCGATCCAGGCGCGAGCCGAATAGTTGTCAACGACAAGAATCTCGTCCGGCAGGAAGAGCACCATGTCACGCTGATCTTCAGCACGCTTGAGCTTCAGATCGATGGAGTCGAACTGAAAGGCAATATCGTAGCCGAAGGCGCCGTAAAGCCCGAGATTTGAATCTGCTGACGAGAAGAAAAGGTCCGTGACGGCTCGAAGGACGGTGAAGACCGTCGGCATTTTGGAGCGCTCTTCCTCCGTAAAGACGCGATCGGGCATCTTGACCGTAAGATCGAGCCTGTGGGCTGAAAGTGCGCCGAGCTCAAGTTCCTTTACTTGGCGCAGGCGCTCTACGATGAAGGAAAGCAGAACTTCGCCACGCTCGTTATAGGCTTCGATCCAGACATTGCGGCCGTGGGACGAAATACCAAGGGGAGGATCGACGATTGCCGTATCCCAGCGAGTATAACGGCCAGGATATTCATAATTGGAAGAAAAGACCGCACCGCGCCTTTCGTCGAGCTTGTCGATGAAGGAGGACACTGCATCCTCGTATCCCACATCGCGGCGGCGCCGCGTAATGGTGATGCCGCCTTTCGTTTCGTAGCTTTCTCCGCCGTCATCCATATGGATCGTCACCATCGTTTTCTTCCCTCAGGAGCCCGTTTACAGGCGGCCGGAAAACAAAAAAGCCGCCTGGTCTTTATCCGGGCGGCTCACTCGTCGTCGTTAAGACACGGTTGATCGTGGCCGCCTTAGCGTGCCCACCACCAAATCGCATTCTTTAAAGACATCTTCATGGCAGGAGTGATATCGCGAACTTTCAGGAAGCGCAAGGCCGTTCTCCAAGGCCTCTACAACAGTCCCTTCGATGTAGGAATGAAACGAAATCGGCAGTTGATGCGTTCATGAACGGCATCGAGGGGAAACTGCATGAAGCTCATCACAAAAGCTCTAGCGGCTTGCGCCGCCGTTATCCTGCTAACCGCGGCCAGTCTTCCTGAAAACGGCCCACTGCCAACCGGGCGTCCGCCGCAAGCGGCAGCCCCCCAGGATAAAGCAACGCCGGACGTTGGCTCAAAAGCGGAACCGAGCGTGGCAACCCCTGCAGCGCCGGCTGCGAGCGACGTGCCAAAGCCTGAACCGAAGCCGAACAGCGCGGGGGAGAACACAAATCCTGAACCGCAGAAGACACAAGACCAGGAAAAGCCCAAAGAATCCTCCGCTCCAGCCAGCCAGGCAGATAAACCGACTGGCGCACCGGCAACCGAAGCACCGGTTCAACAGAACAATGCAGAAAAGCCTGCTGGCCAGACGTTGGAAGAACAGCATAATACGATTGCTGCGGAAGATCCTGCCGCTTTCAGCGAATGCGAAAAAGAACTGCGCAGCCTTGGCGCCGAATTCGAAACGATTTCTCGAATTGACGACGGCAATGGATGCGGCATCGACAAACCAATCAAGCTCAAAGTCATCCTGCCCGGCATCGCGATGAAACCCGACGCGGTGTTCCGCTGCCCCGTTGCCTTGGCACTTGCTCGCTGGCTGAAGGAAAGCGTCATTCCGGCAGCAAATGTCGCCGTTCCGGAGCAGGGAAAAATCACCACCGTCAATCAGGCGTCGTCCTACATATGCCGTCTTCGGAATAGCGCGGAGACCGGCAAGATCTCCGAGCATGCCCGCGGAGATGCGATCGATATAGCGAGCTTCAGTTTCGAAAAGGGGGAGGACATTGCCGTCAAACCCCGTAAGGAAGATTCCACGCTGCCAGGAGCCTTTCAGCGCGCCGTCAGCGCCTCCGCCTGCCTTTATTTTCGCACGGTGCTGGACCCTGAAAGCGATGAGGCTCACGAAAATCACTTCCATCTCGACCTTCTCGATCGGAAAGGCGATTTCCGATACTGCCATTGAGCAATGGCTTATGGCAGATCAGTCCTTTAGCAACACGGCGCCAGATCCCTTGCTTGCCAGTTGATCGCTAGGATTACGCATTGGGCAGGTTTCCACTGACAAACAGCCACAGCCGATACAGCCTTCGAGTTGATCGCGCAGCTGCGTGAGGGCACGGATGCGCTCGGAAAGCATGTCTCGCCATGCCTCTGACAGCTTGGCCCAGTTTTTTGCGGAAATTGGTCGTCCGGAGGGCAGATTGTCGAACGCATCTTTAATCATGGCAAGCGGAACGCCGGCGCGTTGCGCAATCTTGATGATCGCGACACGACGCAGCACCTCGCGGGCATAGCGGCGCTGGTTGCCGCTGCTACGCCATGCGCTAATGAGGCCCTTCGTCTCGTAGAAATGGATCGTCGCAACAGTGACGCCGGCGCGTTTGGCGACGTCACCGACAGAAAGGAAAGCTTTGTTCTCAGTCGCCATGAAGACCTATTGACCTCATCTTTGGATGAGGTTTTATAAGAGATGTCAGCTTGCCGTTGCAATAATGCCCCGCAAGGCGCATCGAAATCGGAGAAGTTGACATGACGGATCAAAATCCGGTCGCCGGCGATCAACCTGTGGCGAGCTGGGGCGCCTTGTTATCAGGCACAAATGGGCTGCGTTCCATAGCATTGGCAGGCGGCATCGCCCTACACGCAACCAATATTTTCATCGTGACGACCATCTGGCCATCCGTTGTGCGGGATATTGGCGGCATCGACCTTTATGCCTGGAACACAACGATCTACGTTATAGCATCGATCACGGCCTCCGTGCTGGCCGTCGCTCTGCTGGATCGCGTCGGCCCCCGAAAGGCCTATGCATCGGCAGCACTGCTGTTTGCGGTAGGTGCAGTCATGGCGGCGCTGTCACCCTCGATGCCGATCATGCTGGCTGGGCGCTTTGTGCAGGGACTGGGAGCTGGTTTCCTTGTCGCTCTCGCTTACACGATAATCCGCATCATCTTCCCGGAAGCGCTATGGCCCCGTGCTATCGCCTTGAATGCGTGCATGTGGGGCATTGCGACAGTGATTGGGCCAGCAATTGGCGGAGTGTTTGCTGAACTTGGCATCTGGCGCATGGCATTTTGGACATCGCTGCCATTCACCGTTGGCTTCGCCGGTATCGCTTTCGTCGTCCTTCCTGGAAAACTGCCCACGACGATAAAGCCCGCACCTATCCCTGCGGCACGGCTCACGGTCCTGTGCCTTGCGCTGCTGTCCCTGTCCTTCATCGGATCGCTTGTAAACATCCTCACGGCTTTTGTCGGTGCGGCGCTGGCCATCGGCTTTGCGAGCCTTTTTGTCGCCATGGAGAAAAAGGCCCAGCACAGGCTTCTACCCTCGGCAGTTCTTCTGCCTCGGACATCCGGGTTCGCGCTCTATGCTCTGATATGGCTCCTCACCATGACCTTGACGATCGCCGAGATCTTCACGCCGTTTTTTCTGCAGGTGCTGCATGGTCGCAGCGCTCTTTGGGCCGGATATTTGTCGTCACTCGTGGCGTTGGGCTGGACGGCAAGTTCAGTTTTCATATCAGGGGCCCAAGGAAAAGTCGCTGCTCGCGCCGTCAGAGCAGGTCCGATCCTCCTGATCATCGCAACCTCAGTGCTTGCGATCTTCATGCCCCTGTGGGGGCCGACGCACATGCTCGCTCTCGTCCCGATCTGTTGCGCTCTGGCGGCGCTCGGCGTCGGTATGGGTCTGGTCTGGCCGCACTTGCTGAGTTTGGCAACGAAACATACGCCAAGCCGAGAGCATCATCTGGCGGGAACCGCGATTACAACGATCCAGATGCTGGCAAGCGCCACGGCGGGTGCCCTGGCAGGCTTTATTGCAAATGCTGCCGGGTTGAACGATGCGGGCGGCATGGACGGAAATGCGCAAGCAGCCTTCAGCCTTTTCGGCATATCTCTGATAACCGCGATCATCGGTTTTGTCGCGGCAGGCCGGGCGGTGCGGCCCGCCCAGATCGGCTAAAACAGGCCTTCGACCTGACCGTCCTCATCGAGATGGATGCGCTCTGCCGCAGGCGATCGCGGCAAACCGGGCATGGTCATGATTTCACCCGTCAAAACCACCACGAAGCCAGCGCCGGCGGAAAGCCGCACCTCACGCACAGGCACAACATGCCCTTCCGGTGCACCAAGCTGTGTGGGATCGGTGGAGAAGGAGTATTGGGTTTTCGCGATGCAGACCGGAAGGTGCCCATATCCCTCCTGTTCCCACTGAAGAAGCTGCTCGCGAACCGCTTTATCGGCAGTGATTTCACCAGCGCGATAGATGCGCTTGGCCACCGTTTCGATCTTGTCAAGGAGCGAAAGATCATCAGGGTAAAGCGGCTGGAAATCCGCTATACCGGATTCTGCCAGCTCGACCACCTTCCGGGAAAGATCCTCGATCCCGGCCGATCCCTCAGCCCAATGTCTGCAGACGATCGCCTCGACCCCCTGCCCTCTTACGTAAGCCTTGACCGCTTCGATCTCGGCAGGCGTATCGGAGAGGAAATGGTTGATCGCCACGACGACGGGAACACCAAAGCCGCTGACATTGGCGATGTGACGCCCAAGATTGACGACGCCGCGCTGCACGGCCTCTACGTTTTCGACGCCGAGAGCATCTTTAGCAATCCCACCATTCATCTTGAGGGCACGAATGGTTGCTACGATAACGGCCGCATCCGGCCGCAGGCCTGACTTGCGGCACTTGATATCGAAGAACTTTTCCGCTCCGAGATCAGCCCCGAAACCCGCTTCAGTCACCACATAGTCGGCAAGCTTAAGTGCCGTCTTCGTCGCAATCACCGAGTTGCAGCCATGAGCGATATTGGCAAATGGCCCGCCATGCACAAGGGCGGGATTGTTCTCAAGCGTCTGTACGAGATTGGGCTGCATTGCATCCCGCAAAAGAACCGCCATCGCTCCGTCCGCTTTCAGGTCTCTGGCAAACACAGGCGTACGATCGTATCGGTAACCGACGATAATCCCGCCGAGCCGCTGTTCAAGATCCGCAAGATCGTTGGCAAGACAAAGAATGGCCATAACCTCCGAGGCCACCGTGATGTCGAACCCAGCCTGCCGGGGAAAACCATTCGAAACACCGCCCAGCGAAAAGACCGTCTGTCGCAGCGCTCGGTCGTTCATGTCCATGACGCGGCGCCAGGTGATGCGACGAATATCGATATTCTGCTCGTTGCCCCAATAAATGTGGTTGTCCACCATTGCGGCAAGAAGATTGTGCGCCGAGGTGATTGCATGAAAATCGCCGGTAAAATGAAGGTTGATGTCCTCCATCGGAACAACCTGCGCGTAGCCGCCGCCTGCCGCTCCTCCTTTCACGCCGAAGCATGGACCGAGGGAGGGTTCACGCACACACACCATTGCGTTCTTTCCCACCCGGTTGAGGCCATCGACGAGACCGACCGTCGTCGTCGTCTTGCCCTCGCCCGCGGGAGTTGGATTGATGGCGGTCACGAGGATCAGCTTGCCATCCTGCTTGTCCTTGAGAGAAGCAATGAAGCCCGCATCGATCTTCGCCTTATCGTGCCCATAAGGAACGAGGGCCTTCTGAGGAATGCCGAGCTTTTCTCCTATGGCAAAGATTGGCTTCTTCTGCGCAGCGCGCGCAATTTCGATATCTGATTTCACCTCAGCCATAGCCTGCCTCTCAACGTTGAGGGTCAAGTCTTACAGGCAGCGTGCAGCGATCGAAAGTGGCTTTGGCGCAAAGACGAGATCTGTCCAAAAGAGATATATCTGTCTTTGCGCCCCAACGAGTAGAGTGATAGATCCGCCCATCATTCTCCCATGGCGATGAGGCTAGCATTGCCGCCCGCCGCTGCCGTGTTGATCGAAATCACCTGCTCCAGCGCAAAGCGCAGCAGATAGGCCGGACCACCTGCTTTGAAACCGGTTCCCGACAGGCCCGAGCCACCGAAAGGCTGCGTGCCGACAACTGCTCCGATCATGTTTCGGTTGATGTAGATATTGCCCGTGTCGAGCGCATCGGTCACGGTCCGCACCGTGTTTTCGATGCGACTATGGACGCCAAGGGTCAGCCCATAGCCCGAACCGGCAATCTCTTCGAGGACCTGCGGCAGATCCCGCGCTTTCCACCTCACGATGTGCAGCACGGGCCCGAACACTTCTTTCTTCAGAGACGCAGCGCGATCGAGTTCAACGATGTGCGGGGCAAAGAAGCTGCCGCTGCTCGGCGCCTGGCCGGCATAACGGACCTTCTGGCTGGCGCGCATATCCGAAATATGTGCATCCAGCAGGGCTTTCTGCTTGGCATCGATGATCGGACCAATGTCGGTATCGGCGCGCAAGGGATCGCCGAGCTGCAATTCCTTTACGGCGCCTTCGATCATGCGCGTCATGGGTTCTGCGACATCCTCCTGCAGAAAGAGCAACCGCAACGCAGAGCATCGCTGACCAGCTGAACGGAAGGCGGACAGAACGACGTCGTCCGCAACCTGTTCGCTGAGAGCGGTGGCATCGACGATCATTGCATTGAGGCCGCCGGTTTCGGCAATCAAGGGCACGATCGGTCCGTCCTTTGCGGCCAAACTGCGGTTGATCGACCACGCAGTCTTCGTTGAACCGGTAAAGGCGACACCACCAAGCATGGGATTGGCTGTAATGGCAGCGCCAACCTCTGGACCGCCCGGCAAGAAAAGGAGTGCATCGGCCGGAATGCCGGCCTTGTGGAAGAGCTTGACGGCTTCGTACGCGACCAGTGGGGTTTGAGGTGCAGGCTTTGCAAGCACCGCATTGCCAGCGACAAGCGCTGCCGACACTTGACCGAGGAAGATAGCAAGCGGAAAATTCCACGGTGAGATGCAGGCAAAGACGCCTCGCCCGCGCCAAAGGTAACGATTGTCCTCGCCTGTAGGGCCTGGCATGCGATGGGTAGAACCAAACAAACGACGCGCCTCTCCAGCATAATAGCGGCAAAAGTCGACTGCTTCGCGTATTTCCGCGATGCCATCGTCCAATGTTTTTCCCGCTTCGAGGGCCAGGAGATGGAGAAGCCTGTCGCGATTCTCTTCCAAGAGATCACCCATGCGCTCAAGCACTGCGGCACGTCGCTCAACGTCGGTACGCGACCATGCGCGAAACCCCCTGGCCGCGATTGCATATGCTTTTTCGACATCGGCAACCGTCGCGTTTTTCACAGTCCCAACCCGACGACTTTGATCGGCTGGAGATAAAACCGCTTCTTCTGAACCCGACGCCGAGACCCCGGGAACAAGCGGACCCGCGGCAATCGCCGAGGTTTGACGGCCAACGCCTTCCAGAAGCGCGCTCAGCGTTTCGCGATGACCGAATTCCAGACCGGCGCTGTTCTTGCGGCTACCATAAATCGCCCTTGGCATCGGGATCTTGCCGTTGCGGGCGCTCGCCCCGACATCCAGCTGCAATTTTACAGCGGGGCGCTCCAGCAAAGTTTTGATCGGAACGTTGCGATCGCCGGCCATCGCAACGAACGAGGAGTTTGCGCCGTTCTCAAGGAGCCGCCGGACCAAATAAGCGAGAAGATCGCGGTAACCGCCAACGGGTGCGTAGATACGGCACGCAATACGATCATTGCTTTCAAGCAAATGATTATAGAGGGCCTCGCCCATGCCGTGCAGACGCTGGAACTCGAACCCCGTACGGTCTGAACCGGCGAGTTCCAAAATGGTCGAGACAGTCAGCGCATTATGCGTTGCAAATTGCGGAAAGATACGTTGGCGCTTGGACAACATATGCTGCGCGCAGGCCAGATAGGAAAGATCGGTCGCCTGCTTACGCGTCCAAACGGGATAATCGTCGAGACCACGCTCCTGCGCTCTCTTGATTTCGGTGTCCCAATAGGCGCCCTTGACGAGGCGCACCATCATCCGGCGGCCAAGTGAGGCGCAAAGATTGTCGATGTAATCGATGACGGAGATAGCGCGTTTTTGATAGGCCTGGATGGCTAATCCGAAGCCATCCCAGCCCGCCAAGGAGGGATCGGAAAAGACCGCGGCAATCACATCGAGCGACAGTTCCAGCCTATCTGCTTCCTCGGCATCGACGGTAAAGTTAAGCCGGTGAGCCTTGGCCATCTGAGCAAGCTTTAGAAGATCGGGCACCAACTCCTTCATTACCCTGTCTCGATGCGTTGCAAGGTAGCGAGGATGCAGGGCGGAAAGCTTCACGGAGATTCCCATGCGGTCCGGAAGCTCGTGCCCTTCGGCATTCTTGCGCATCCAGGTGCCGATGGCCTCGATCGCCATAGAATAGGACTCGAAATAACGCTTGGCGTCTTCCGCAGTGCGCGCCCCTTCGCCCAACATATCGAAAGAATGGCGATAGCCTTTCTTTTCACTCTTGGCTGCACGGGAAAGCGCGTCCTTGATCGTTTCGCCGAGAACAAAATGATGGCCGAGAAATCGCATCGCCTGCTTGGTCGCGCTACGGACCGTCGGGAGGCCAAGCCGCTTTACAAGGCCGCGCACCACGCCTTCTGGCGTTTCGCCAGGACGAATGAGACGCGAAGACACGCCAAGCGCCCAGGCCGAAGCGGAGACGAACCAGCTATCCCCGCGTCCTTCCTGTTCGCTCCAGCCGCCCTCTTTCAGCTTGTCCTCGATCAGCTTATCCTGCGTCAGCGCATCTGGAACGCGCAGCAGCGCCTCCGCAAGAACCATCAGAGCAAGACCTTCCTTGGTGGACAGACCATACTCCCGCAGGAAGTCTTCCACGCCGCCCATGGACCCCGCATTGTCGCGGATCGCCTCGATCATCCCGGTGGCACGCTTATCGATGCCAACCTCATGGGAAGACGAAAGGGCGAGCCTTTCCGAGAAACGGGCGAGCAATTGGTCGTCGTCCCCGGCAAATGGAGCGTTGAAAGCAGGTATTTTCGTGGAATCGAGGGTGGTCATGCGGCGATCTCCGTGATATCCACAACATATATCGACTATCATAGTTTTTCTCACCAAACAAAGATGGTCAGAAATTTTCTTCCGCTAGCGGCAGGGGCAAAGACAGCGAAAAATGAGGGAATTAGACAGACTAGATCGCAAGATCCTTCGCGCCCTTCAGAAGGAAGGAAGGCTCTCGAATATCGAGTTAGCGGAGCGCGTCAACCTCTCGCCGACAGCAACGGCCGAACGCGTGAAACGCCTCACGCGGGACGGCTATATCACGGGCTATATGGCGGTGCTTTCACCGGAGAAACTGGGCCGTTCGCTTCTCGTCTTCATTCAAGTCAAGCTCGACCGGACCACGCCCGATATCTTCGATTCCTTCGCCGATGCCGTTCGGCGAAGCGATGACGTCATCGAGTGCCATATGGTGGCGGGCGGCTTCGACTATCTCGTCAAGGCACGGCTGGCCGGTATGGACGACTATCGGCATTTCCTCACCGATGTCATCTTGTCGCTGCCGGGCGTGCGCGAAACGCACACCTATGCTGTCATGGAAGAAGTCAAAAGCACAAGCCTGCTCCCCGTCTAAAAGAAGAGACGACTGGCCTGCCGCGAACGCGGCAAAGCCCGCGAGTTTCCCTAGCGATCAAGAATGGACCGCATCTCGACGAGGTTGGAGCGAACCCTCAGGATGTAAAAGCCCATTGTCGCAAGATGGCTTGGCATGATCGAACCGTCTTCTGCACCATTGGAAATTATCATCGGCTGGATGCGCAAAGCGGATTGGAATTGGCGCTTTGTGCCATTCATGATGGCACCAAGGTTACGCTCTGAGACGACCTGCGAAAAATCCGCATTGGCAGCCGAAATGATCGCGTAATAAGCATAAAGCTGGCCGTAGGCGAACCAGAAACGATCGTCGGCGCGCATATCGAACCAGCCGAAATTATGGTTTTCGGAACGCTCGGCCAACATGTCCGAGGTGCTGCCGAGATCGTTCGCGATCCGGTCGATGAACTGGACGAAATTGTCGGCGCGACCGTCGAACACAGAATTGCAGCTCGCCAGATCGGTATTGAAGCGCCTTAGGCTATCGATGGCAGATCGATAATAGCTCGGCGTCGGCGTCTTCGGGCCGAACGGATTGACACCGAAATACCAGCTGAACTCGTCGAACTGCAAATTGCCGCGCGCCTTCTGCAGGTCGTTGTTGATGCCGGACGTACCGCGAACACGGCCAAGCGTATCGACAAGCTCGATCGAAGTCCGGCGAACGGCCTGATTGACGCCGCGTTGAAAGCTCGCCTTGTTGTCGAGAAATGGTGTGCTGTCCCAATCGAGCCCGAAAAAGCCGAGACGATAGAGAAGCATGGAAGAGATCCAGGAATTCTGGTTGACGTTGAAGTCCGTCAGATCGGCAGCGACGTCGACAATCGCTGAACGCTGGCAGCTCTTCGGAGCGGACGCCGTCGCCGCAGGAGCTGCTGTCTCGGCACCGGCCTGAGCACTTGTCTGCGCCACAGGCGCGCTGGGAAGCTCCTGGCCGGCCGGAACTTTCCGCTCGTTCAGCCGATATTCGTCGACAAAGTTCGGGTTGAAGTTCGTCCAGACCTGAGTCTGCCAGATGAAGTTGCCATAAAGCAGGACCAGCAGGACAACCAGCCCCGAAAGAAAGAAGCGAAGAACGATGCCGGCTCTAGAGTGGCCTGCCGATCGGGCACGAAACGGCCAAGTAACGGCGGCAGCCACTATGCCAAAGGTGCGCACCAAGGCGGCTTTTACGCGATTAAAGAACCCGCCAGTCCGGTCGAGCATTTCTTCCTCCATCTAGGGCAAGCCGTCTTGCGGCGAGGTTCGCTTCCTTACGGCCCTCACATATGCAGCCGGGAACGGAAGAACAACAGCCGAGCCGAAGAATCGCGCCAAACAAAGGTCGGTTCGCGTCTCCACGATCGACAAACCCGAAGGCCGCCATGCTCGCTTTTACAGACGGAACCGCAGACGCCAGCGGGGGATCCGCCTCATTGCCATATCGATCAAGGGTGCACCGGTCGCATGCTCAGCGGGCATATATTCCGGGAAGAGCTTGAGGAAGGTGCTCTCTGCGATGCTCTTCCTGCGCCCAAGCTCATAAGCCGGAAGCGTGAGTGACGGCGCAGAAGAACCGACGAAACCCGCCGCCGCTGCGCCCAGATCGACATGCGCCCGATAGCCGACATCTCGTTCCTCCGCATCAAGGATAACTTTGCGAAGCAAGGCATTGGCCACGGCGACATCGCGGTTGAAGCACGCCACGAGCGCCTCCATCTTGATCGCAGCCTCAATCACGAGGTCTGCCTCGACACGAAGCTGCCCTGCCTTCTTCTCGAGAATTTTGGCTTCGGCAAGAAGGGTCTTTCGCTCCTCCTGCATTCGATGCTGATCATCTTCGTCACCATAGAGCCCAATGCGCCCAGCCAGAACGAGCGCGCGCGCTGCAATTTTCTTCTGGTCCTTCAGCGCCGTCTCACGATCGGACAGCAATTGCCGGCGATGCCGACCAAGTCGCGCTGCGCATTCTTCGGTCGCATCCCGAGCGAGATTGGCGACTTGCTGATAGCGGCGCAGCAACGTCAAAACCTCGTCGGTTTTTGCGATAAGATCGACCAGCCTGCCCACAGCCGAGCTAAGCCGCAATCGCCTGTTGTGCCGACGCCACATCAAACGCCGCGAAAAGCGGCCAGCGAGACGTTCACTTCGCGTCGGCATTCGCACCTGGTCGAGCTGCAAAAAGGCAGCCTCGGACAGCAGGTCAAGCCGATGGATAACAGTGCCGAGGAGACGGCGACGCTCGTCATGCGAAGCTTCAACAGCAGCCACACCATCATCAGAGTCATCAGGAAGCCCCAGGCTGACCTCTGCGGGATCCACAGATGGCTCAAGACGGATGACGAGCCGCTCGGTCTCGGATGCAAAGCGATCGACAGCCTGTGAAGCCTGAAGAAAAGTGTCCTCATAAGAGGCTTTGCGGCGTAAAAACAAAAATGGCATCCCCGTCACGGCGCGACCTGTTGCGTTTCAGAGCGGCTTCTTGTCCGAAGCCGCCAACCCCTCAAATCAATCTACAGCAAGAAGAGGACGTCGATAAAGGGAGCAGAGTTATAAAGCCGAAAAACAGGCGCGCCTTAGATGCTCGTCAAGAGGCTGGATCGCATCGGAAAGGGCCGTTCACCGCCTCGTCCCAGTGCATGCGGCAGAGCGAAACATAGCTCTCGTTGCCGCCGACCATGATCTGCGCGCCCTCCGTCAGGACCTTGCCCTGCGCGTCAAGACGCACCACCATGGTTGCCTTTCGGCCGCAATGACAGATGGTGCGAACCTCACGCAGTTCATCGGCAATCGCCATCAACTCTTCCGAGCTTGGGAAAAGCCGGCCCTTAAAATCCGTTCTCAATCCATAGGCCATGACCGGAATCCCGAGGCAATCCACCACCCGGGCCAGTTGCCAGACATGCTCGCGCGTCATGAAATTAGATTCATCCACGAAGACGCAGGCAATAGGCTCCCCTTCTCCATTTGCTTCTTTGACAAGATCAAACAAGTTGGTGTCGAGATGGAAAACCACAGCCGGGGCTTGAAGTCCGATGCGCGAGCCGATTAAACCCTGCCCTGCACGATTATCGAAGGCCGCCAACAGCAGAAGCACACGCATGCCGCGTTCTTGATAATTGTAAGAGGCCTGCAGCAACATGGTGCTCTTGCCGGCATTCATTGTTGAATAATGAAAATAAAGCTTCGCCATCATGGCCTCCGTGCGCCGGTTTTTGACCTCCTCCGGCCTGAAATAAAAGTCACCTTTGAAACAAGCCACAGAAAATGAAAAAAACCACAGAAAATTGGCTTGCCGGGAGAGCATTAAAACCGGAGCAAAAAATCGGCGACGTCGCATTCGGATAGTTCATTGCGACGCAAACGCAACGAGGGCGCTTGTCAATCCGCGCTATTGGTGGTTGGCTTGGGAACGTAAGACTGGGAGTCTAAAATGAAAACGACAAGCGCATTTCGTCTTATTGCTACTACGGCGCTCGCCAGCTTGGCACTTGCCGGCACTGCATTTTCCGCTGACCCGTCAAGCTGTTCGACGGTCAGACTATCTGATGTCGGCTGGACCGACATCACGGCAACCACCGCGACGACTTCGGTCATCTTGAAGGGCCTTGGATACACACCCGATGTCAAGGTTCTGTCGGTTCCGGTGACCTATCAATCGCTGAAGAACAAGGACATCGACATTTTCCTCGGCAACTGGATGCCGACCCAGGAAAAGGACGTACGGCCCTATATCGACGATAAGTCCGTCGAATCCTTCGGACCCAATCTGGTTGGCGCCAAGTACACGCTCGCTACCAATGCAAAGGGTGCGGAACTCGGCATAAAGGATTTTAAGGATATCGCAGCTCATAAGGACGAGCTCGATGGCAAGATCTACGGGATTGAGCCCGGCAATGACGGCAACCGTCTCGTCATGGACATGATCGACAAAAACACCTTCGGCATGAAGGGCATGGAAGTTGTCGAATCCTCCGAGCAAGGGATGCTCGCTCAGGTCGCCCGTGCCGACAAGGCTGGAAAGCCGGTCGTTTTCCTCGGCTGGGCACCCCACCCGATGAATGAAACCTACAAAATGACCTATCTGACAGGCGGCGACGATGTCTTCGGTCCTGATTTTGGCGGCGCCAAGGTCTTCACCAATGTTCGGGCCGGTTACCTGCAGCAATGCCCGAATGTCGGCGCCCTGCTGAAGAACCTGGTTTTCTCGCTGCCGATGGAAAATCACATCATGGGCGGCATCTTGAATGACGGCGAAGAGCCGGAAAAAGCCGCCACGGATTGGCTGAAAGCAAATCCCGCCGCAATCGACCAATGGCTGGCCGGCGTGAAGACGCTCGATGGCTCAGGTGACGGTGCTGCGGCTGTCAAGAAGAGCCTCGGTCTTTGAGGCATAGGGAGCGGCTCGCGGCCGCTCCCCTTTTTCGCGTGCATCGCGCAAAAGCTGGAAGCTTATGGCAGCCGTAGTGAAGCCCGCATTAGCGGCGAACATGCGGATGAACTGCCGACGCAGATGCTGCACGTCTTTGAACAAAAACGATTGCTCATGATGGATAGGCGGGACCTTGAACTGGATAACTGATCAAAAAATTCCGATCGGCCTGTGGGCCAAGGCGTTTGTCGATTGGCTGACATCGAACGCTGACTGGTTTTTCAACGAACTCGCATTTCTGATCACCAGAACGATCGACGGGCTGCTTTTCCTGCTGCAAAGACCCCATCCGCTGATCGTCATTGTTGCGATTGCAGCAATTGGTTTTTGGTTGCGCCGTTCGATCCTGATTGCCGTCCTCACCTGCCTCGGCCTTCTTCTGATCGTCAATCAAGGCTACTGGAAGGAAACGACGGAAACGCTGGCACTCGTCATCGCATCCACCTTTGTCTGTATGATCGTTGGCATTCCGCTCGGCATCGCGGCCGCCCGCCGGCCGTGGGTCTATACACTGCTAAGACCGATCCTCGATCTCATGCAGACCATTCCAACTTTCGTCTATCTGATTCCAGCTCTTATTCTTTTCGGTCTCGGCATGGTGCCCGGACTGATCGCAACGGTTATCTTTGCCATCCCCGCCCCTATCCGCCTGACGCGGCTCGGGATTATTTCAACGCCGCCGTCGCTGGTCGAGGCAGCCGCCGCCTTTGGCGCCACACCGATGCAGATCCTGCAGAAGGTCGAACTTCCCTTTGCCAAGCCACAGATCATGGCGGGCCTCACGCAAACCATCATGCTCTCTTTGTCCATGGTGGTCATAGCGGCTTTGGTGGGCGCAGACGGGCTTGGCGTACCGGTGCTTCGAGCCTTGAACACGGTGAACATCGCCAAGGGCTTTGATGCCGGCCTATGCATCGTCGTGCTGGCGATCATTCTCGACCGGATGTTCCGCACTTCGGACGAAGGAGAGGCGTCATGACGGCAGTTCGTTTCGACAATGTTTCCATCGTCTTCGGTAACAAACCGGAGAAAGCGCTGACGCTTGCCGATCAGGGCAAGACGCGCGACGAAATCGGTGCCGCTACCGGTCTCGTACTTGGCGTTGCAGATGCGTCGCTGAGCATCGAGGAAGGAGAGATCTTGGTCCTCATGGGCTTGTCGGGTTCCGGAAAGTCCACTTTGTTGCGCGCCGTCAACGGGCTTGCGCCCGTTGTACGAGGCTCCGTATCCGTTTCGACCTCAAGCGGCCCCGTCGATCCTTACAAGGCAAGTGCCAAAGCGCTGCGCGATCTGCGCATGCACACGGTCTCGATGGTGTTCCAGCAGTTTGCCTTGTTGCCGTGGCGAAGTGTCGCCTCCAATGTCGGCTTTGGGCTTGAGCTTGCCGGTGTGCCCGAAGCCGAACGCAAGAAGCGTGTCGGCGAACAGTTGGAACTCGTCAACCTCTCAAAATGGGCAAACCGTAAAGTGGGGGAATTGTCTGGTGGTATGCAGCAGCGTGTCGGACTGGCGCGCGCCTTTGCCACGGGCGCTCCGATTTTGCTGATGGATGAGCCTTTTTCTGCTCTCGATCCCCTTATTCGCACGCGCCTGCAGGACGAGTTGCTGGAGTTTCAACGGCGCCTGAAAAAGACGATCCTTTTCGTCAGCCACGACCTCGACGAAGCGTTTCGCATCGGCAATCGCATCGCCATCATGGAGGGTGGCAGGATCATCCAGTGCGGCACGCCGCAAGACATCGTTCGCGACCCGGCGGACAAATATGTTGCGGACTTCGTTCAGCATCTCAATCCGATCGCGATGCTCAGAGCAAGCGATGTGATGCAGCCGCGAATCACGGACAGCAACGAGCCAGTCAGTGCAACCGCGACCGCTGATACACCTTTGGTAGACATTATGGACCGTCTGGCGCTTCAGCCGGGGGTCATCGGTGTGGTCGATAACGGCACTATCGTCGGAACAATCCGGGAACGTGATATATTACATGGCTTGACCCGCCACAGACGCCGCGAAGAAGCTTGATTGCAACCAAGCTTTACGTCAAGAAATCCTAATGAAGGATCAGACATCCACACTGCGGCAGACGGATGACGACGCGTTGGAGCTTGCGCGCAAGCTTCAACACACATCGCCTTACGCCGCTTTGGCAGTGATTGATCCCCAAACCCAGTTCCCATTCGCAAGCCGGATCCTGCTTTGCACCGACATGGATGGATGCCCGGCAGTGCTGGTGTCCGCTCTGGCGACACACACGGCGGCCTTGCGAGAAGACGGCAGAGCCTCACTTCTTGTAGGAGAGCCCGGAAAGGGTGATCCGCTTGCTTATGCACGGATGACCATACAGTGCCGCGCAAAAGCGGTTGATCGGGATGGCATCGACCATAAACGCCTTCGAAAGCGATTTTTGGCGCGGCATCCAAAGGCTGCGCTCTACATTGATTTTACAGACTTTTGCTTCTTCCGCCTGATGCCGGAATGGGCAAGCCTCAATGGCGGATTTGGCCGGGCGTATCGGATCGAAGGGCGAGATTTACTGATCCACTCTCCCGCAAATGCGCTCATCGCGGATCATGCAGACGAAATAGAACGCTACGTCTACGAAAAATTTCCTCATATATTCGATAATATCGCTGCTGCTTCGGGAGTCAGTCGAAAAACAGCCAACTCGGCCTGGCGCGTTGCCGGCGTGGATTGCGAAGGGTTGGACATCGCAGAAGGCGAACTTTTTATCCGATACAATTGGGAGGCGCTTGTCACCAGCCTCGATGCCACATATTCAAACATAGCTAAAATAGCATCTGTTACTACAAAAACCTAAAAACGGTCATTTACTACCATTAATCATTCCGATTTTCGCACAGGCGCTCCCTGCCTGGAAGATTGCTCGGAGAAACAAATTAGGAAGATTGAGAATGGAAAAGAGCGATATCGTGGACCATGTTAATGCAGCAGCTGCCCTTTTGTCTGCTCTTGCAAATCCCAAGCGGCTTCTGATCCTGCGTAGCCTCACCCAGGCGGAAATTCCCGTCGGCGTTCTCGCGGCTCAAGTCGGCCTCAGCCAGTCGGCGCTTTCCCAACATCTTTCGAAATTGCGCGCCCAGAAACTGGTCAACACGCGACGCGACGCGCAAACCATTTATTATTCCAGTAGCTCCGAACCTGTCATGAAGCTTCTGAGCACGCTCGGCGAAATTTATGCGCCGCAGCCATCGCGCAAGAAGACAGCCGCGTAAAGTGAAGAGTGGGGACTGGTATGCCGACGCGCTGCCAGCCCCGCTTTTGCCGACAAGGCAACTGCTTGCCATCATCTTTTGTGCGGCAGGTCGGTTCCAGGCCGATCCTCTCCTTGACCGATTTGTGCGCCCTGATAATTTGACCAAATGATCAAATTAGAGGGCCGAAGCGGATTGGCCGCAGCGGACAGGAGAGCAGCATGTCAAACCGCCTGAATTCAACGCCGAACGATCTACGCGCCTTTTGGATGCCGTTCACCGCAAACCGGCAGTTCAAGAAAGAACCGCGTCTCTTCGTGGCCGCGCAGGACATGCACTATACCACGCATGATGGCAGGAAGGTCCTTGATGGTACGGCCGGCCTCTGGTGCGTGAATGCCGGACACTGCCGCCCCAAAATTACCGAAGCCATTCGCCAGCAGGCAGGCGAACTGGATTATGCTCCTGCCTTCCAGCTCGGCCACCCCAAGGCATTCGAGCTGGCCAACCGGCTGGTGGACCTCGCGCCGGAAGGGCTTGATCACGTACTTTATACGAATTCGGGCTCCGAATCGGTCGAAACGGCTTTGAAAGTTGCCCTCGCCTATCATCGCGTGAAGGGCAACGGCTCACGCTTTCGTCTCATCGGCCGCGAGCGCGGCTACCATGGCGTTAATTTCGGCGGCATTTCCGTCGGCGGCATCGTCTCGAACAGAAAGATGTTCGGGACGCTGCTCACGGGCGTCGACCATCTTCCGCATACCCATATGCCGGACAAGAACCGCTTCACACGCGGAATGCCCGAACACGGCGGCGATCTTGCGACAGAACTGGAGCGTATCGTCACGCTTCACGATGCCTCCACTGTTGCAGCTGTCATCGTCGAGCCCGTTGCCGGATCGACCGGCGTGCTGATTCCGCCGAAGGGATACCTCCAGAAGCTCCGGGAAATCTGCACCAAACACGGCATTCTTCTGATTTTCGATGAGGTGATCACAGGCTACGGTCGTCTCGGCGCGCCATTCGCGGCTCAGTATTTCGACGTCAAGCCGGATATCATCGTGACGGCAAAGGGACTGACAAACGGCGTCATTCCTATGGGCGCGGTGTTTGTCACCTCTGAGATTCATGATGCCTTCATGAATGGCCCTGAGCACATGATCGAGTTCTTCCACGGCTATACCTATTCCGGAAACCCGATTGCCTCGGCAGCGGCGCTTGCGACGCTGGACACCTATAAGGAAGAAGGCTTGCTGACGCGCGCCAGCGAATTGGCCAGCTATTGGGAAGATGGACTGCACTCGCTCAAGGATTGCTCGAATGTGATCGACATTCGCAATCTCGGACTCATCGGCGCAATCGAACTGGACCCCATTGCGGGAGAGCCGACCAAGCGCGCCTTCTCAACCTTCTTGAAGGCCTATGAAAACGGGCTGCTTATCCGCACGACGGGCGATATCATCGCCTTGTCTCCACCGCTGATCGTTGAAAAGCACCACATCGATGAGATCTTCGGAAAACTGAGGGAAATTCTCAACAGCAACATCTGACGACACCGATCTTTTAACTTGAGGTTGCGTCTTCACACCGCGCACGCCTAAGGTAGCAACTGACATGAACAGGCCATCCTGCTCATGTCAGCGGGGGAATCCGGATTGAAGCGTTAAAGCTCGGTCCATATCCGTACTGGTTCGCCTGTGCGGATCATGGGTCAATAAAGAAGTAACAGCAGTGCGCGCGCGGGAAACGCCGCACCAGACCGGAAACATCCGGCGCTGATGGATCATACCAAGGAGACAAACATGAAGTTGAAATTGCTGGCAAGCGCAGCCGCGCTGGCATTGGTAAGTGCTGCCCAGTCCGCTCACGCGGACGTTACCATCGGTCTTGTCGCGCCGTTAACGGGCCCCGTTGCCGCCTATGGCGAGCAGGTGAAGAACGGTGCTCAGGTCGCGGTCGATGAAATCAACAAGGCGGGCGGCGTGCTCGGCGAAAAGCTGATCCTAAAACTTGCCGACGACGCCGGCGAGCCGAAGCAAGGTGTATCGGCTGCCAACCAGATCGTCGGTGAAGGCATTCACTTCGTTGTCGGACCTGTCACCTCTGGCGTCGCGATTCCTGCATCGGATGTCTTTGCGGAAAACGGTGTCTTGATGGTTACCCCCACAGCAACCGCGCCCGATCTGACGAAACGCGGGCTCGAAACCGTGCTGCGCACCTGCGGGCGCGACGATCAGCAGGCGGAAGTGGCTGCCAATTATGTTGCTAAGAACTTCAAGGACAAGCGCATCGCCATCATCAATGACAAGGGCCAGTATGGCAAAGGTTTGGCCGATGCGTTCAAGGCAACGCTGAACGCTGCGGGCGTCAAGGAAGTCTTCAATGATGGTCTCTCGGCTGGCGAAAAAGACTTCGGCGCTTTGACGAGCCGCCTGAAATCCGAAAAGGTCGATGTCATCTATTTCGGCGGCTATCATCCAGAAGGCGGCCTTCTGGCGCGTCAGCTCGCAGATATCGGCGTAAAAGCCACGATCATTGGCGGAGACGGCCTCTCGAACAGCGAGTTCAATGCGATCGGCGGCACAGCGGCCAATGGGACGATTTTCACGAATGCGACCGACGCGACGAAGAACCCAGAATCAAAGACTGCTGCCGACGCGCTTGCAGCCCGCAAGATTCCTGCAGAGGCCTTCACTCTGAATGCCTACGCTGCCGTCGAAGTGATCAAGGCTGGCATTGAAAAGGCAAAAAATGCCGAAGACGGACAAGCTGTCGCGAAGGCCTTGAAGACGGGCGAACCCGTCCAAACGGCGATCGGCAAACTGACCTATGGCGAAAATGGCGACCTCACGTCGCAAAGCTTTGCCTTGTTCAAGTGGGAAGGCGGCAAGATTGTTCCGCTTCAGTAAGATTGCTGCGTCCTGCGTTAGAATCGGGGCGCGGTGTCTTTGAGCTTGTGCCTTCATTTGGAGGCTGTAAGTTGGCCTCGCCGTCAAGGCGAGGCCTTTTCGTGAGATCTGCCCATGCTCAAGCTCTTCATGTCACCGGGCTCAAGTTCCATGGCCGTTCACATCGCGCTTTATGAAATCGGCGCCCCGTTCGAGATCGTGCCGATCTCCTTCGAGAAGCGAGAGAATAGATCACCCGACTATCTTAGGATCAATGCCGAAGGAAAAGTTCCTACCTTGCTCGTTGATGAGCGCCCCTTGACGGAAGTCGCAGGCATATTGTTCTATCTCGCCATGCTCTTCCCAGAAAGCCACCTTGCCCTGCCTGCGGCACCAGAGAGGCAAGCTCGCATCGTGTCCTGGATGTCTTTCCTCGCGTCTTCAGTTCATCCGGCGCGTCGCAAAGGCCTAGGCCACGCCCTTGCGATGTACGAGATTGTCGAAAAGCGCTTCTGCGATCATGCTTTCGTACTCGGGGACGACTACTCGATTGCTGATATTCATCTCTTCAGATTGCTCTGGAGATTTCGCAACAGTCTTAATCCTGCTTTTGACAAGCTGCCGCGCCTTAATGCCTTTTATGAGCGCATGATGAAGCGTCCTGCTGTTTCGAAGGTTTTGGATATCGAGAGCGCTTTGGGCTACGAACTTCCCATGTAGCCGCCATTTCGCGAAAGCCCGTGTCAGTATCGCTATGCTGTTCTTCACAACAGATCGCGCTTTTCTTGCTTCTCCAGTTTCAAGCGAGCTTGCTTGACTAACGAGAAGATAAGGGTCGTTTTAGGCTAGGCAGCAGCCGGGGAGAAAACATGGCAAAATACGATTGGCTCATTGTTGGAGCGGGTTTCACCGGAGCCGTGCTTGCAGAGCGTATCGCTTCACAACTGGGCCAGAAGGTTCTGGTCGTCGACCGCCGCGATCATATTGCCGGCAATGCCTACGATTATCGTGGGCCACTTGGCATTCTGGTTCACAAATACGGCCCGCATATTTTCCACACCAATAGCAAAATGGTCTGGAATTACCTGTCACGCTTTACCCAATGGATGCCTTACTTTCACAAGGTTGTGGGCAGCGTCGATGGCCAGTTCGTGCCGATTCCCTTCAACATCAATTCGATTGAGATGACGTTCCCACAAGGCATGGCCCAGCGGCTGTGCGAGGAACTGGTTGAGACCTACGGCTTCGGGAAAAAAATCCCGATCATGAAGCTGCGCGAAACCGACGCGCCGAACATGCGCTACATCGCGGACTACGTCTACGATAAGGTTTTCAAGAACTACACCTTCAAGCAGTGGAATCTGCGTCCGGAAGATCTCGATCCGATGGTGACGGCGCGCGTGCCCTTCTTTATCAGCCGAGACGATCGCTACTTCCAGGATACGTACCAGGCCATGCCGCGCGAGGGCTACACGCGCCTCTTCGAGCGCATGCTGGATCACGAGAACATTCATGTCAGCCTGGAAACCGAATACAAGCATGCGGTGGAAAGCAACCCGGATGCCCGCGTCGTCTTCACAGGCCCGATCGATGAGTTTTTCGATTATCAGTTCGGCGCCCTGCCCTACCGCAGCCTGCGCTTTGAAATGCGGCAGGAGCCCGATCAATGGGCGCAGCCGGTCGGCACAGTAAATTATCCCAACGAGTTTGATTTCACGCGCATCACTGAGCTCAAACACCTGACGCGCGACCGCGCCGATGGCACGCTCCTGATCGAAGAATATCCCGAAGCTTATGTCGCCGGAAAGAACGAACCCTACTATCCGGTGCCGACACCCGACACGTCGAAGATGTTGAAGCCCTATCAGGAACTGGCAGGCAGCTTGTCAGGAAAGGTCTGGTTTGCTGGACGTCTTGGCGACTACGCCTATTACAATATGGACCAGGCCTGCGGGCGGGCGCTGGCGCTGTTCGAAAAGCAGATCGTACCGGCTATCCGATAAAGATAAAGCCGGTACCGCTATCTCATCTTCGGACGGCAGTTCCTGGAAACTTTCATGGTTCAAGCGGAGCGGTGACACCCACTGCTCCGCTTGGCGTATGAAGACCGCATAGCAGGCCAAGATTGCATCAGATACGGGCGCAGAAAGCTTGTAAGGCCTCGACTGTGAAAGGGCCAACTCCTGAGACTGGCGCATAGCCAGGCAGTTCGACCGGTTCCTTGATCGCAAGGCCCGCCGGCAGTCTGAAATCTACCGCTTCACGCGTTGTATTGAACACGAACAGCAAGCGTTCATCGCCCTTTTCGCGGATGAAGGCCAGAAGTGGGCCGGCATCGATAAAACTCATGCTTCCGTCGATCAGGGCGGGCTGGCTTTTGCGAAAGCTCAGCGTACTGCGATAATGGGCAAGAACCGACTGCTCGTCACCTTCCTGCACATCGACAGCAAGCCGGGCTTGTTCATAGGGCACGGGGAGCCATGATTTACCGGCGGAGGTAAAGCCGGCATGGGCTTTGCCGGCCTCCCAGGGCATGGGCGTACGGCATCCATCCCGCCCCTTGAATGCAGGCCAGAACCGAATACCGTAGGGATCGCGCAAATTCTCAAAAGCAAGCTCAGCCTCGGGCAATCCGAGCTCCTCGCCTTGATAGAGGCAGATTGATCCGCGCAAGGTTGCCAGGATCGAAAGGGCCAGCTTGGCTACCAAAGGTTGCTCTTCGGCTGTCGCAGCAAACCGGCTGACGTGACGGACCACGTCATGGTTTGAAAAGGCCCAGCATACCCAGCCCTCCGAGACGAGCGTCTGGAAGGATTCCACGCATCTGCGGATATGCGCCGCTGAAAAATCCGGCTGCAGCAGGTCGAATGTGTAGCACATATGCAGCTTGTCTTCGCCGCTTACATAGGCTGCGACCGTTTGCAGTGATCTTGCGCCATCACCAACTTCGCCGACGGTCGTGCGTCCATCATACTGATCGAGAAGCGCGCGGAATCGCTTCAAGAACTCGATATTCTCCGGCTGTGTCTTGTCGTAGAGATGATTCTGCATGCCATAGGGATTGCTCTCTGGCGCATCGAGGCCGGCATCGCTTTCATCAGGCTCATGCGGCGGGTTGTCCCTGAGTTGCTTGTCGCAGAAATAGTAGTTGACGGTGTCCAGGCGGAAGCCGTCCACACCGCGATCCAGCCAGAACTTCACGGCATCGAGCACGGCGGTTTGAACCTCTGGATTGTGGAAGTTCAGGTCAGGCTGGGATGCAAGGAAATTATGCTGGTAATATTGCCGGCGCACGCCGTCCCATTCCCAGCCTGGCCCGCCGAAGATGGAAAGCCAGTTGTTGGGCGCTGTTCCGTCCCGTTTCGGGTCGGCCCACACATACCAGTCAGCTTTGGGATTGGTCCGGCTGGCACGGCTCTCGATAAACCAAGGATGCTGGTCCGAAGTGTGCGAGATGACCTGGTCGATAATCACCTTCAGGCCCAGCCGATGGGCTTCGGTCATCATCTCATCGAAATCTGCAAGCACACCGAAGATTGGATCGACATCGCAATAATCGGAAACGTCGTAACCCATATCGGCCATGGGAGACGTGAAGAACGGTGATAGCCAGATGGCGTCGACGCCGAGGCTGGCAATATGCGGCAGGCGCTTCGTGACACCCTTGAGATCACCCAATCCGTCGCTATTGGTATCTTGGAAAGAACGCGGATAAACCTGGTAAATCACTGCGCCGCGCCACCAATCCTGCGCAGAACTCCGCTCAAGAGCCATAAATTACATCTCCATCGTCTTTACGAACCAGCCCTACAGTAAAGCGGCAACCATAAAAGACAACCGCACCGACAAGCCTTTGTGCAAGGCGGCATTGCAGGGGTTGCATGGCGAAGCCTTTTGGGTAATCTGCGCCGTCGACTTCGGCCGGTTCTGGGGGGAACGGGCAGAAGCTCGAAATAAAAATCTAAAACGGGTGAAAAGCCTGGAAAGGTGGACTTGGCATGATACATTTCTCGAAAAAATTCTTCGTCTCGGCGCTCGCGGCGTCAATGCTGACGTTTTCTGCGCATGCAGCGACGCTCAACATCCACAACGGTGGCGATGCAACATCGCTCGATCCACAAAAGCTCTCCGGCGACTGGGAAAACCGCATTGCCGGCGATATTTTTGAAGGTCTCGTTACGGAAGATGCCAAGGCTCAGCCGATCCCAGGCCAGGCTGAAAGCTGGACCATTTCGCCCGACGGTAAAGTCTACACCTTCAAGCTTCGCGACGGCATCAAGTGGTCGGACGGCCATCCTGTCACGGCAGGCGATTTCGTCTTCGCCTTCCAGCGCCTGATGGATCCGAAGAACGCTGCAAAGTACGCCTATCTCCAGTTCCCCATCAAAAATGCCTCCAAGATCAATAGCGGCGAAATTACCGATCTGAACCAGCTCGGCGTCAAGGCAATCGACGACAAGACTGTCGAGATCACGCTGGAAAGCCCGACCCCTTATTTCCTTGACGCGCTGATGCACTATACAGCCTACCCCCTGCCGAAGCACGTGATCGATGCCAAGGGCAACGATTGGGTCAAGATCGGCAATATCGTCGTGAACGGCCCCTATAAGCCGGTCGAGTGGGTTCCAGGCTCGCATGTTGCGACCGTCAAGAACGACCAATATTATGGTGCAAAAGACATCAAGATCGAGGGCGCAAAGTTCTTTACGCTCGAAGATCAGGAAGCCGCGCTGAAGCGCTACCGCGCCGGCGAGTTTGACATTCTGACGGACTTCCCAGCCGATCAGTATGAATGGATCAAGAAGAACCTGCCGGGTCAGGCGCACGTGGTTCCCTTCCTTGGAACCTATTATTACGTGATGAACGCCACCAAGCCTCCTTTCAACGACAAGCGCGTGCGCCAGGCTCTCTCCATGGCCGTCAACCGTGAAGTCATCGGTCCGAAGGTCTTGGGCACCGGCGAATTGCCGGCCTATTCCTGGGTTCCGCCGGGCGTCGCCAATTATGGCGAACCGGAATATGTGACCTGGAAGGACATGCCGTATTCTGAAAAGGTGGCGGAAGCCAAAAAGCTTCTGAAGGAAGCTGGTTTTGGACCGGATCATCCGCTGAAGGCTCAGCTGCGCTACAACACCAATGACAACCACAAGCGGATCGCTTCCGCCATTGCGTCAATGTGGAAGCCGCTTGGCGTTGAGATCGAGCTCTACAACACCGAAACCAAGGTGCACTACGACGAGATGCAGCGTGGACAGGTGGAAATCGGCCGTGCCGGCTGGCTTGCCGATTACAACGATGCGGACAACTTCCTGAACCTGCTCGTTACCGGCGTCGAGATGAACTACGGCCGCTGGAGCAATGCTGACTACGACAAGCTGATCAAGGAAGGCAACGCAACGACCGACCTTAAAGCGCGCGCCGAGATCTTCAAAAAGGCTGAACGGATTGCGCTCGACGACAGCGCCGCAATCCCGATCTATTATTATGTTTCCAAAAACATGGTGTCGCCGAAAGTCTCTGGCTTCGTCGACAACATCAAGGACATCCACCGCACCCGTTGGTTGACAGTCAAGGAATAAGGAGACGCTTGGACAGGGGACGCGAGCCAGCTTGCGCCCCTGTCGCAGGTCCTTCCTGATTGGATGACCGTGTTTCGGTCTTTGGAACATTCGAACATACGATGGATGCGGCGCTGCCAATGATAGAATGGGCAGACGTATCGATAGTACAATGCATCACATTCTCTTGATCGGCAGGAAGGGTTCGGCATCGACCGTTGACCCTTTCGGCCATTTGGAGAAGAAGAAGCGCCTTGAGATCCGCAGGCTGAAGCCGCGCGTCTCAATTCAGTTCGAATAGTCCCCTGCGGGATAACCGGCGACGGGCCTGGTAGAGGCTCAGTTCCCTGAAGAGCGCCCATTGGCACCATGATAAAATATGCGTTTCGTCGTTTGTTATCGACGATCCCCGTTTTGTGGATCGCGATCACACTTTCGTTTTTCGTCCTGCGCCTTGCGCCGGGCGGCCCTTTCGATGGCGAGCGGCCATTACCGCCCGTCATTATGCAAAACCTTGCGGCCCACTATAACCTCGATAAGCCGCTCATTCAGCAGTATCTCATATATCTCGGCAATGTTCTCGTCGGCGATTTGGGACCATCCTTTGCCAATCAGGACTTTACCGTGACGCAGCAGATCATGGGTGGACTGCCCTATACTTTCACGATCGGCGGGTCGGCGTTTATTCTGGCGATCCTCATTGGCATCACCGCAGGCTGTCTCGGGGCGCTTTATCAAAACAAAGCGCCGGATTATCTGATCGGCCTGATCGTGCTGACCGGGCTTGTTCTGCCGAACTTCCTGGTTGCGCCTATCCTCCAGCTCATTTTCGGCATCCAGCTGGACTGGCTGCCGGTGGGCGGCTGGGGCAATGGATCGATCAAATACCTCATCCTGCCAGTTGTTGTTCTTGCGCTTCCGCACGCCGGACGTATTTCGAGAATCATGCGCGGATCGATGATCGAGGTGATGAACCAGAACTTCATCCGTACGGCCAAGGCAAAGGGCATTGGTCCGCGCCTGACGGTCATCCGGCATGCCTTGAAGCCGGCGCTGATGCCCGTTGTGTCCTATCTAGGGCCGGCGGCGAGCTATCTTTTGACGGGCTCACTGGTCGTGGAAAGCATCTTTGGCCTGCCCGGCATCGGCCGCTACTTCATCACCGCCGCGCTAAACCGCGACTATGGCATGGTTCTCGGCACCGTCATTTTCTACATGGTTCTGATCGTCTTTTTGAACCTTCTCGTCGACATCGCCTATGCCTGGCTCGATCCGAAAGTGAGAAACCGATGATCCTCAATCCAGCAAAGAAGGAACTTCTGGTCGCTGAACTGCTCGAGGCAGAAGGACTAACTGGCGAAAGCCGTTCCTTGACGGTCGATGCCCTGAGACGATTGTCACGCAACAAAGCGGCCGTTGCCGCCGTCGTGGTTCTCGTCCTTCTTGTTCTTGCCGCTCTCTTCGGACCTTATTTTCTGCCCTTCAACTACGAAGATCCCGATTGGGCCGCTTTCCGTGCGCCGCCTGATCTATCGGCGGGCCACTACTTCGGTACGGACGCCAACGGCCGGGATCTTGCGGCTCGCGTGCTCTACGGGACGCGCGTTTCGCTTGCCGTTGCCGTGACCGCGACATTCGTGTCGGTCTTTATCGGCGTTCTCTACGGTGCCGTGGCCGGCTATGTGGGTGGCAAGGTGGATGCCGTCATGATGCGTTTCGTCGACATCATGTACGCCTTGCCTTACATCCTCTTCGTTATCCTTTTGATGGTGGTGTTCGGGCGAAACGTCTACCTTCTGTTCGCCGCCATCGGGGCGCTGGAATGGCTGACGATGGCGCGCATTGTGCGCGGACAAACCCTTTCCATCAAACAACGCGAGTTCGTCGAGGCAGCCCGCGCCTCGGGGCAAAAGCCGTTCAAGATCATCGTCAGACACATCATCCCGAACCTTGTCGGGCCTGTCGTCATCTTCGCGGCACTGACGGTTCCGGAAATCATCGCAACCGAAAGTTTTCTTTCGTATCTCGGCTTTGGCGTCCAAGAGCCGCTGACCTCGCTCGGAACTCTCATTGCCGAAGGCGCAAATGCCATCGAAAGCGGCCCTTGGCTCCTGGTTTTTCCGGCCATTTTCCTCGTATCGCTGCTGATGAGCCTCTTGTTCATCGGTGATGGCTTACGCGATGCCTTCGACCCGAAGGACAGATAACATGACAAAAGCACAGCAAAATGACGTCCTCCTCGAACTGAAGGATTATTCGATCACTTTCACCACGCCGGACGGCGAAGTGAAGGCAGTCTCGAATATGAATCTGACGATCAAGCGCGGCCAGCGTGTGGCGATCGTTGGCGAATCCGGTTCGGGCAAAAGCCAGACCTTTCTGGGCATCATGGGACTTCTGGCCCGCAATGGGCGCACCAGCGGCCAAGCCATCCTGGACGGCCGCAACCTGATTGGCCTGAAAGGGAGGGAACTCGACCAGATCCGCGGCAAGGAGATGGCGATGGTCTTTCAGGATCCGATGACGGCTCTCAATCCGTCGCTTCGGATCTCGCGGCAACTGACCGAGCAGCTCGAAGTGCATCAAGGTCTTTCCGCCAAGGCCGCATCCGCAGCAGCGCTCGATATGCTGAAGCGAGTTGGTATTCCCGATCCGACACGCCGGTTCGAGCTTTATCCGCACGAGCTTTCAGGTGGCATGCGCCAGCGCATCGTCATCGCTATGGCGCTCTTGACGCGGCCGAAGCTTCTGATCGCGGACGAACCGACAACAGCGCTCGACGTGACGATCCAGGCGCAGATTCTCGATCTTTTCAACGATCTAACCGCGGATATGGGCACCGCACTCGTGATGATCACGCATGATCTCGGCGTCGTGGCCGGCCTCGCCGATCGCGTCGCTGTCATGTATGCCGGCCGCATCGTCGAGGAGGCGCCGGTTGAAGCACTTTTCGATCAGCCGGCACATCCCTATACAGCCGCACTGCAAGCTTCGATCCCGCGTCCAGACCAGGATGTGGACGCGCTGGCCGTCATCCCCGGACGCCCGCCAAACCTGATGCACCTGCCGAAAGGCTGCAACTTTTCTCCTCGGTGCATGAAGGTGAAGGACCGCTGCATCGATGGGCCACCCGAACTGGCCGAACTCGCGCCAGACCATCGCGCCGCCTGCTTCGATCCATTCCCGCGCCGCGAGGAGGTACTAAACAATGGTTGAACGTTCTCTGCTCAGCGTCCAGCATCTGACGACGGAATTCGAGGTTCCGACCAAGGGCTTCTTTAAGAAGCCGCTGACTCTGACCGCCGTCAATGACGTGAGTTTCGAATTGATCGAAGGTCGCACGCTTGGCATCGTAGGTGAATCAGGATGCGGCAAATCCACCCTCGGCCGCTCTGTCCTGCGTCTGCTCAAGGCGCAAAAAGGCCGCATCCTCTGGCAAGGACGCAATCTTCTCGATCTTTCCGAAGAAGAGATGCGCATGATGCGCCGCGATATGCAGATCATCTTCCAGGACCCCATCGCCTCGCTCGATCCGCGCATGACGGTAGGCGACATCATCGCCGAACCGCTGACGGTCTTTGAACCGAGCCTGTCGAAAGCCGAGCGCACGGCCCGCGTGCGAGAGATCATGGCGGCAGTCGGTCTTGTGCCGGAGATGATCAACCGCTATCCGCACGAATTTTCGGGCGGCCAGGCCCAACGTATCGGCATCGCCCGCGCTGTCGTAACGCGGCCGAAACTGATCGTTTGCGACGAGCCGGTTTCCGCCCTCGACGTGTCCATCCAGGGGCAGGTCATCATGCTGCTGCGCAAATTGCGCAAGGAATTCGGTCTGACTCTGATCTTCATCAGTCACGATCTCTCGGTCGTCAGATTGATTTCCGACGATGTGCTGGTTCTCTATCTCGGCAAAGTTGTCGAAGCAGGCAACTGTGCTGCCGTCTTCGACAAACCGGCGCATCCTTACACGCAGGCCCTCTTCTCCGCCGCGCCGATCCCGGATCCGAAGCTGGCACGGGCTCGAAACCGTATCCGACTGCAGGGCGATCCGCCCTCGCCGCTCAATCCACCGCCCGGATGCGTGTTCTCACCGCGTTGCTTCAAGGCGACAGAGGTTTGCCGCCAGGAGTTCCCTCCGACGGAGCGACTTGGTCCCGCGCATACGGCCGCCTGTTACCATATCGACCAATAAGCGGGTGGGGCTGCGGAACCTTAAGCCCCCTCACGCATTTGTTACTCCGAAATGCCCACTTCATGTCGCGCTCGAACGGATACGTCCAACGGACGAACATGAGATTTTTAAAAATACTACGGTGCTGTCACTCCAAGAACAGTCGAACCGTAGGGGAAACGAGGAGGACATATTATGTTTCGTTTCATGACCAGGACAGCAATTGCAGCAGCGGTCGTCAGCGGCGCCCTCGCAGGATCATTTTCAGTCGTACAAGCGCAAGACGTCCAGCTTCGTGTTGGCCCTGATGGGCTTCGGGTCGAAAACCCCGATCGCGATCGTGACTTCCGCCGCCGTGGCGGATGCAGCCCGCGCGAGGCAATCGAGGCCGCGCGCGACGAAGGCTTCCGCCGTCCGGAAGTTGTTCGCATCACTGACCGCAGCGTTACCGTTCGCGGCTGGACCAGCGACGGCCCGGATCGCATCACGTTTGCAAACCGCCGCGGTTGCCCGGAACTCTAATCGGAGTTCTTGTACAGATCGGATTATTCACGCACTCGCCGCCGGCTCTGCTGGCGGCTTCTTTTTGTCGCCTTGCCATTTCGCAACAAAAATGGCTTATCTGCCTCCACCTAACGCGTGGAGGACAAATGAGCGGGCGGTTTTTGTCGATCGGCGAATGCATGGTTGAACTGTCGCAGGCTGGGGATAGCCTGCTGCGAAAGGGCTTTGCCGGCGACACCCTGAACACAGCCTGGTATGCGCGCGCCTGCCTTACCAAAGATTGGCGCGTTGACTATTTCACCGCTCTTGGCGACGAAGCCATGTCGGACGAGATGGCGGCCTTTTTCGATAAAAACAATATCGGCACTCAATTCGTCAGACGCATTCGCGGCAAGGCGCCCGGCCTCTACATGATCAGCCTCCGCGACGGTGAACGGTCCTTCAGCTATTGGAGAGACAGTTCTGCCGCGCGCCAGCTCGCCGACGATCCTGATCAGCTGCGCAATGCGATTGAAGCATCGGACATCATTTATTTCTCCGGTATCACACTCGCCATTCTGTCAGCGGATGCGGCTGCAGGTCTCTTGGCCGAGGTAAGACGGGCAAAGGCCGCTGGAAAGCTGGTCGCGTTCGATCCAAATATCAGGCCGCGTCTCTGGTCGAGCTATGAGGCGATGCACGCAACGATCACCGAAGGCGCGCGATCTTCGGTGATGGTTATGCCAAGCTTCGACGACGAAGCCATGCATTTTGGCGACGCTTCTGTCGAAGACACGATCCATCGTTACAAATCTCTTGGCGCCAAAAGCGTAATTGTGAAGAATGGCGCAGCAGGCGCGCTCGTAGATTGCGACGGCAAAAGCGCAACCATTCCAGCGGTGCCCGTGGAAAAGCCGGTGGATACGACGAGCGCCGGCGACAGCTTTAACGGCGCCTTCCTCGCGCGTTATGTCGAAACTAAAGATGCTTCCGAAGCAGCACGGTTTGCTGCGGGCATTGCCGCACGTGTGATCTGCGAGCACGGTGCCCTGATTGCATGGGATAAGCTCGGTTTGCCGGCGGCTTGAACTGTGCCGTCATTCTTGAACGTAAGGACGACGGTCGGCCTGTTATAATTCCATTACAGACAAACGCGACACTAGGAGGTGGATCGGCAGCGCCGATTCTGCCAATGGCTCCGTTTCGCCCGTTCAGGCGATAGGACGCCGGCAGCGCCGTCTCGGGATGACCTCGTCAACGGCCTTATTCTTAGGTTCCGCAAGAAGGCGGACGAAGTGAGAGCCGCAGATGCCGCAAAGCGCCTTGGTCGCAACAGGAAGTTCCGCTCGGCAGAGACCGAATTTTATCGAAGGTCGCGAGCGCCTTGTCATCGTGACTGACGCCTGGCACCCGCAGGTGAATGGCGTTGTAAGGTCTATTGAAAACACAAACCGTGAATTGGCAAAAATGGGGATCGAAGTGGCAATGGTCACTCCAGGCCAGTTCCACAACGTACCCTGCCCAACCTATCCTGAAATTCGTCTTTCCATCGCAAGTTATCGAAAAGTCGCCGCCGAAATCGAGCGGCACCAGCCAGCCTATGTGCATATTGCTACGGAGGGCCCTCTTGGCTTTCGCGCGCGGCGTTGGTGCCTGCGTAACAACATGGCCTTTTCGACAAGCTACCACACCCGTTTCCCGGAATATGTTGCCGCGCGGCTGCCGATCCCGGAAAGCTGGCTCTACAGCTTTGTGCGCCGCTTTCACAATAGCGGCGCAGGCTGCATGGTGGCGACGCCGAGCCTTGCGGAAGAATTGTCGCATCGCGGTCTCAGGAACCTCATGCCCTGGAGCCGCGGTATCGATACGAACCTATTCAAACCGAACGCATTGGAAGATCGACCATTTGGTCTGCCGCGCCCAATCTTCATGACCGTCGGGCGCGTTGCACCTGAAAAGAACCTGCCAGCCTTCCTTGACCTTGATCTTCCCGGGTCAAAAGTCGTGGTCGGTGACGGTCCAGCGCGCGCAGAGTTGCAGAAGGCGTATCCTGACGTGCTCTTTACCGGCGTGAAGTTCGGTGAAGAACTAGCCCATGCCTATGCACAAGCCGATGTTTTCGTCTTCCCGTCGAAGACTGACACATTTGGCAACACGATCCTGGAGGCTTTGGCCTCCGGAGTGCCGGTCGCCGCCTATCCTGTAACCGGACCACTTGACATCATCGGCGACAAGGTAAGTGTCGGTGCACTCGATAACGATCTCGGCAAGGCTTGCCTAGCCGCCCTTGGAGCCTCGCGCGACGAGGCCCGCACCCTGGCAACACGCTATTCATGGGAAGCGGCGACGGAACAGTTCATCACGAACATCCGCACCGCCAACGGCATTGCAAGAACGCGATGGCTGCGCTTTCCCTTCAAGGCAAGCGCTAAGACTGGCAACGCCTCAGCCTGAGCCGTAGGAGCCCATCAGGCGTTTCAGGTCCGCTTCTTTTTCGACTCGTATGGATTTTCCGGCGCACGGTAATGAATGCGAATCGGCACGCCGGGCATGTCGAAATCGTTTCTCAACCCGTTGATGAGATAGCGCGTGTAAGATTCCGGCAACGCATCTGCACGCGTGCACGAAATCATGAAAGCGGGCGGCCGCGCCTTAACCTGCGTCATATATTTCAGCTTGATACGACGGCCAGAGACCGCCGGAGGCGGATGCTGGACCTGTTGGGTCTCAAGCCAACGATTGAGCCGCGATGTCGAAATACGGCGGTTCCAAACCCGATCGGTGTCGATGACGGACTGCATCAGTTTATCAAGGCCACGACCTGTTTCGCCAGAGATCGGGACGGCGCGAATACCGCGCGCCTGCGGCAAAAGACGCTCTGTCTTCTCGCGAAGATCGGCAAGGACAGCCTGCGGCTCGTCGATCAAATCCCACTTGTTGAAGGCAAGCACACAGGCGCGACCCTCGCGCAGCACGAGATCGGCAATATGGAGATCCTGCTTTTCGAAGGGAACCGTTGCATCGAAAACCACGACGACTGTTTCGGCGAAGCGAACGGCACGCAGAGTATCGGCGACGGACAGCTTTTCCAGCTTTTCAATCACTTTAGCCTTGCGACGCATACCGGCCGTATCGAACATCTTGATGGTGCGGCCGTTCCAGCTCCACTCGACTGCAATGGAATCGCGCGTAATGCCCGCTTCAGGACCCGTCAGCAAACGCTCTTCCCCCAAAAAGCGGTTGATCAGCGTTGACTTGCCAGCATTTGGCCGCCCGACGATGGCGACACGAAGCGGCTTCGTTTCGTCATAGGCAGGCTCTTCGTCTTCATCACCCTCGAAATCCGACACTTCGACGTCGGTGACGGCAACATCCTCTTTTTCTGGAAAAGCACGGTCTTCGCCGATGGCCTCGACAATGGCGTCGCGCAGGTCGATCATCCCCTGACCATGCTCGGCTGAGATCGGTACCGGTTCGCCAAGGCCTAGCGAATAGGCGTCGTAGAAGCCGCTATCGGACCCCTTGGCCTCAGACTTGTTGGCAACGAGAACGACTGGCTTGCCGCGGCGCCTCAGCATTTCGGCAAGGTCCATGTCGACGGGCGTCAGTCCCGTTTTTGCATCCACGACAAAAAGCGACAGATCTGCCTCGTCAATCGCGGTTTCTGTCTGTGCGCGCATGCGCCCCTGCAGACTTTCTGCATCCGCTTCTTCGAGACCAGCCGTGTCGATGATCGTAAATCGCAGGTCGACAAGGCGAGCATCGCCGGGACGGCGGTCGCGGGTCACGCCTGGCGTATCATCGACGAGCGCAAGCTTCTTGCCGACGAGACGATTGAAAAGCGTTGACTTGCCCACATTGGGCCGGCCGACGATGGCGACGGTGAAACTCATTCCATGTCCTAGAAAACGCGGCTTAGCCTTGTGCCGCCGGCGCCTTGCCGGATGCGTTGATGTTATCAAGCATGATCCGAGCACGATTGGCAACACCGCCCGCCTCTGCATCGTCCACGATCGACTGGAACCACTGGCGTGCCTGTGCGAAGTTTCCGGCGCGATAGGCAGCAACACCAAGAATTTCTCGAGCCGAATTACGGTGTGGACGGGACGGAGCCGCCATATCCTCTACTTCAGCCGAAACCTGCTCATACGTGCCGTTATCGACCAGCAACCACCCAGCCCGCAAATGCGCAAAGTCACGCAGCGTCTGCGGGATATCAGTATCCTTGGCAATGGCCTGGAAAATCTGCAGTGCTCCGGCCGTATCGCCCTTGTCCGCTTTGATCGAGGCTTCTCTCATGCGCGCCAGAGCCGAATAGCCGCCATTGCCTTCCTTCGCGATATTGTCGAGCGCAGCGAGTGCCTCATCGGTCTTTTTCTGATCGGCAAGCGTCAGCGCGCTGAAGAACTTATCGCTCATGTCCGAAGAGCGATTACTCTGCCAATAGCGATAGAAAACCATGCCCGCCGTGCCAAGAACGATGATGACGGCAAGCGAAATAAGATAGACGCCGAAACGCCGCCAGGCGCCCTTCATCTGATCTGATCGCAGTTCGTCGTTGACTTCACGAATGAAGCTGTCGTCGTTGAATGCCATTCTCGTCTCCGGCCGGGATAAAGGCGTCACATCGCAGATTGCACGATATGTCGGGCCTTCTACCCCATTTTTCCCCGATTGTAAGGGGGATCACGAATATTCGTCCATTACGGCTGAAACTCTACATCGCAAGAGGCGATACACCGATGAGCCATTCATGCAGCTTCCATAGCAGGAGAAACCAGGCCAGCGCTCCCACAGCAACAGCGTAGACGTCGAATTGCTTGCCCTTGAAGCTGGGAAGAACAGCTTCGCCGGCCCGCTCACGGCGCTTCAAGGAAATCCGTAGAACAACGCCCCAGGCAAGAAAGGCGCCAAACAACAATACCGATGCGGTTTCACCATTGGCGAGAAGATGCGCAACGGCCCAGATTTTGACTGACAGAACCATCGGGTGCTTCGTTTTGACGGCGATATTGCCGGCCGGCAGAAGCGAAGCTGCCAGACAGATCATTGCCGGCAGCATCAGAAGAATGGCGATATGCGACATCCACAGCGGCGGGTAATAGAGCATGCCGGTTTGCAAGCGCGCCTGGCCGAAGCCGTAGATCAGCAAAAGCAAGCTGAGGAGGCTTACAATCGAATAGCTGATCCTCCAGCCCTTGTCGCCAAGGCGCTCCAGCATCTTTTGCCGAAATGCGGGCGCAATGACGCGCACCAAATGGGTGAGAAGAAAAAGAACAATACCGGCAATCAAAACAACCATGATCATAGCCCCTCAAAAGCGGAGAATGGCACCGGAAAAGGCAAGAGTGAACTGTAAGTTCTCCAATATCTCGCGAACATCCGATCTTTGCCGCAATTGCCGGGCAAGCAGCCTCGCTCACGGGGTAGTCGTTCGCCTCAACAGCGACCGTCATCCGGCTTCGCTGCTCCGCCCAGTCATTGCTTGAAGGTCGAAATGTCATGTGTCGCCTGACCGCCGCCAGTTTTATCGCATTGTCCTTGCTTGGCGCACCAGCCAGCCATGCCGAAGAAAAACCCAAGCAACTCCTGCTGATCTCCTTCGATGGCGCGCATGACAACGCGCTCTGGCAAAAAAGCCGGGAACTCGCGTCTCGGACTGGAGCGCACTTCACTTATTTCCTCTCCTGCACCTTTCTTATGAACGAGGCAGCACGCAAAGCCTATCAGGCGCCGCATCAAAAACCTGGGCGTTCAAACATCGGCTTTGCGCGTAATGATGAGGAAATTCGGGAGCGGCTTGGCAACATCTGGCACGCTCATCTCGAAGGTCATGAGATCGGCAGCCATGCCTGCGGCCATTTCGACGGCCGACAATGGAGCGCGGCAGATTGGTCGGAAGAATTTGCCACGGTGCGCAAGACCATGCTGACGGCCTGGGAAAGTGTTGGGCTGAAAGAGCCTGATGGTTGGCGGGATCTTGTCGAGCACGGCGTGAAGGGATTTCGCGCGCCATATCTTTCGGCAACGGCCGGAACGCCGATGCTGGAAGCCGAAAAGAAAGCCGGATTTATCTATGATGCGAGCCTGATCACAAAAGGCCCCGCAATGCCCACGCAAGAACACGACATGATCCGTTTTGGTCTGCCCCTGATCCCGGAGGGGCCGGCAGAAAAACCGATCGTCGGCATGGATTATAACCTCTTCGTTCGCCATTCCAAGGCAGTCGAGGATGCCACTGACAGCGCCGCTTTCGAGGCCAGAGCCTATGATGCATTCCGACAGGCGTTCAATCAGCAATATGAAGGCGACCGGATCCCGCTACAACTCGGCTTTCACTTTGTGGAGATGAATGGTGGCGCCTACTGGCGCGCCCTCGCCCGGCTGACCTCAGATGTGTGCCACATGCCTGACGTTGCCTGCGTCAGCTACTCCGAAGCTATTCCAATCATCGAAAGCCGCGGAAAACTGAAGCAAATCTCGGGATAAAGAAACGCCGCGGATATGGTAATCCGCGGCGCAATCTTCAGACTAATCCAATGATCAGCCATCCTTGTGAATGGTGCCGGGTTCCTGCTCCAAATAGTGCCGGTCGATGGACGGCAGCGGCTCGTCATCGATGGCTGCCTCGAAAGCCTTCAGGCGCTTGTGGATCGAAAGCAGTTCAATGATGGTCGTCCAGGAATTCACAAGGTACTGGAACGAGTTAGACACCTGCCCAAACGCCGTCGCGATCTGCTGATAAATACCGTAGGTGATCTTGCCGGCGACAATGGTGGGGACCAGCATGGTGATCAGGAAGATGGCGTCAGCCTGAACATAGAGATAGCGAACGACATTGAAGTAGAGATAGTGAAAGTACATCCGGAAGTAATTGCGCCGGACGTTCGAAAACAGCTCCTTAACCGTCGGCGGCTGGGCGCGATCCTCATGATCTTCGCCGTACACCAGTTCTTTACGATAGGCCGCTTCAACGCGCTGGTTTTTGAAGTTCAATCCAGGCAGTTTGATACCGGTGACAGCAAGCAGCACAGTTCCGAAAATTGACCAGAAAATCGCGAGCCAGAACAGCGCATGCGGGACTTCACCCACGAAGGGCAGTTCAGATACGTAGCTTGAGAGCGCGAAGAGGATCGGCAGGAAGACGACCAGCGTCATCACCGAATTGATGAGGCTGATGCCGAGCGTTTCCAATGTGGAAGAAAAACGCATCGTATCTTCCTGAACACGCTGTGAAGCGCCTTCGATATGGCGAAGCTTTTCCCACTTCGACATGTAGAAGTCGTTCATCGCTTGGCGCCAGCGGAAGATATAGTGACTGGTGAAAAAGTCTGTCAGCGCGCCGATAAAGATCGAGAGGAATGCGATCTGCGCAAAAATGATGATCAAACTGTAGAAGTTTTCGACGGTGACGCCAGGCTGTTTTGACAGCGCATTCTGCAGCAGATCGCCGAATGGTCTACGCCAGTTGTTGATCGCAACAGACACCTGCACCCCAAAATAGGTAACTAGAATGATCAGCGCAGAACCCCAAATTGACCAGTTGGCCCAAGGATGATTTCGCGCCTTCAGATTCCAAAAGCCGCAGAACAAGCCCGTGCAAAGGAGGAAATAGGCGTAAAAGAAGAGATTATCGGGCATGATAAAATAGCCGAGCCCGATCGGCGGCTGGGCGTCGGCCGGCGGAGGCCCGAAGCCGAGAGAAACGGCTGACGGCTCTCCAATGAAATACCATGCAAAAATACAAACGATCGACCAAATGGTAGCCGAAATGAAAAACGCTTTGGGCTGCGGGAAGAATGAATGAAACACGGGAAGAGCAACTTTCCTGATGTGGGATCGTGCAAAAGGCGAAAGCCTGATTTGCCGGCGAACCTAAGGCAGTTCCTGCCGACCGGCAATGGTCAAGAGCATATTCTTACGCAATTGTAATCGCTTAAGAGGTTTTATGGATGATCGGTAACGCTAAAATTGCGCTGAGCAGGAGTGCAATTGCTCCAAGACAGGTCGCGGCAACGAAATTTCCCATCTGTTCCGCGATAATCCCAGCAGCAATCGGCCCAAGGATCTGGCCAAGCCCGAAGGCCGCCGTCATGACGGCAAAGGCGCGGCGCGGGCTCTGCGGGCACAGGCGTCGGCCAATCTGCAACCCGTAAGCCGTGACTGCCAGGAACGTACCACCAAACAGCAAGCCGCCAAGCACCGGCGCGATGTCAGGCGGAAGCAGAACGGTAAACAGCACGCCAACCGCTTCGACCACGATGGCAAGAAGATAGATCGGCCCTAAACCGATGCGCGTCGCAACAGGCTTCCAAAGGAAAAGTGCAACGGCCGCAGACAGACCGACGAAGAGCCAACATAGAAACTCCGTCCAGCGGCCCGAGGCCGATTGTCGCGCAATGGTAACGAGGAATGTTGCTGTGATGACGTAGCCGAAACCGAACACGCCGTAGGACAAAGTGGTCAGCACCATTGACGTTGGCCATCGCAGCGCCGGCTCTACCGCACCCTTCCCTTTTCCGGCAGTCTGCGGCAGCAGCCAGGCAACGCATCCTAAGGCGGCAAACGAAAAAAAAGCGCCACCGATCCACTCGCCGCGCCAGCCGACAGGCTCCCCTATGAGACCAAGGCTCAACACCATGACCATAAGCGACGACAAGGCGATCCCAATGCCAGGCCCGCCAAAATGGGCCGCCGAAACGTGATCATTACCGGCCCGAGCAGCATGGCCGAGCACGATCGATGAGGTGAAAATCATGACAAAGGCGCTTGCAAGACCAGCCAGAAAACGGATCAGGCTGAAAAGAGCCACCGACTGAGTGCCGGCCATCGCCGCGAGGAAAATGGCGTTCCCCGCAAGTGCGGCAAGCGCGAGAGAACGTTCACGGCCCTGGGCCCAACCATATCCAGCCAAGATCGCACCCAGGAGATAACCAAGGAAGTTGGCAGAGGCGATCAGGCCTGCGTCTCCCGGCGAGAGGCGCAGATCGCTCATCATACCTGGCAAGATCGGCGTGAAGGAAAAGCGCCCGAACCCCATAGCGGCGGCCATAGAGATCATACCAGCGACAGCGGTGGGAAAAAGCGGGGCATGTTCTGGCGTTTCTGACATCCGCCTCGATTATCTGCAGCTGCCCCACGCAACAAGCCAGTTTTTCTGATCTTTCAATCAAGCGAGCAGATGCCCTTGTAAAGATATATCGTAAAACATATATCTTACGATATAACGGATACATCCAAGGAGATTATCGATGAGAGGATTTCGCGACGGCATATTGGGCGGCGGACTGCGTATGGGACGAAAGCTCGCGGCTGGAGATCTGCAGCTTGTTATTCTTGCTTTGCTGGAAGAACAGCCGCGCCATGGATATGAATTGATCAAGCTGCTCGAGGAGCGGTCGGGTGGCTTTTACGTTCCAAGTCCCGGCGTCATCTATCCTGCCCTCACCTATCTTGAGGAAACCGGTCTTGCAGACGTCGAGAACGATGGCGCTAAAAAGCTGTACCGAATCACAGACGATGGAAGGAAGAAACTGGACGAAGATCGCGCCGCCATTGAGCTGGTGATGCGCAAGCTTGAGCAGATTGGCCAGAAGATGGCGCAGATGCGGCGCATGTTCGAAAAACAGCGCGGCGACGAGTTTGCGGAAGATTCCTTCAGCCGGGAAAGCGACAATGTCACGGCCGCCTACGGCCTCTTGAAGTCCGCGCTGCGGCTGCGTCAGCCTTGGTCGAAGGACGAAGCGGCAAGAATTGCCGCAATCCTAGAAAAGGCTGCAACCGATATTCTGAATGGGTCACGGCGCAAGGACGAAGAGTAAGCCCGAACAGTCCTGATTTATCGGTTATCAAAATCGAGGCCTGCGGTGCCGCACCGTTAAGCGGCACCTAGGAATATCTCAAGGCCGTCAGGCGGCAGTGTCCGGCAGCGTCAAAATGACAGGTCCGTTTCGGGTTGCCACCAACGTATGCTCATATTGGACGGTCGGCGCACGAGGGTCGGCATAAAGCGTCCAATCATCATCGCCGCTTTCGGCCCAGGTCGCTCCGAGCGACAGGAACGGCTCCACCGTAAAGACTAGCCCTTCGGTAATTATTCGCCGCTCTGATGGATCGGGCCACGTGGAAACTTCGGATGGTTCTTCATGCAGTGACCGCCCGATACCATGGCTCGCTAGGTTTGATACCAGCGTGTAGCGGTTCTTCGACGCAAATGCACCGATTGCCTTGCCGATCTTCGCCAGAGGCTCGCCGCTACGAACCTGGTTGATACCGAGCCACATGGCGCGCTTGCCGTCACGGCACAACTTCTCGATCTTCGGCTTGACTGGAGGGACGGCAAACGACGCACCCGTATCGCCAAAAAATCCGTCTTTCTCGGCAGAAACATCGATATTGACGAGATCACCGGCAGCAATAACGCGCGCTCCTGGTATCCCGTGCGCCACTTCTTCATTGACGCTGATGCAGGTTGCGCCCGGAAAGCGATAACAGAATTCCGGCGCGGATTGGGCCCCTGCATTTTCCATGATCCGCCGTCCGATATCATCGAGTTCACGGGTCGTGATCCCAGGCTCCAGGGCCGCGCCCATGGCTTGAAGAGCATTGGCGCAGATCCGGCCGACCTCTTTCATCTTGGCCAGTTCTTCTTCCGTCTCGACGACCATCTTTAAACCTCGTCTGCCTTTGCCATTTCAGCCGCAGGGGCAAGCGCCTTTCGCACCAAGGGTGCAACCTTGGTGCCGTAAAGTTCGATCCCACGCATGATTTGATCATGCGGCATCAATCCGATCGCCATTTGCAGCAGGAAGCGGTCATTCTTGAAGACCTTGTGAGCGGCAACGATCTTCTCCGTTACCGTTTCGGCATCTCCCAGGAACAGATTGCCAGCTGGACTCCGGGCCAAATCGAAATGCGCACGATTGGTTGGTCCCCAACCACGCTCACGCCCCAGCCGGTCCATCACTTCAGCCTGTGGACCGTAGAATTGATCAGCAGCGATATCTGTAGTGTCGGCGATAAAACCATGCACGTTGATGCTAGTTTTCAGCCGTGATGCATCCTGACCCGCGCGGCGCGCGGCCTCGCGATAAAGATCCATCAACGGGGCAAACCGACGGTACTCACCTCCGATGATGGCGATGGCAACAGGAAGGCCCAGGACACCGGCGCGCGCCACAGATTGCGGCGTTCCACCCACCGCGATCCAAATGGGTAATTTTTCCTGCAAGGGTCGCGGGTAAACGCCACGTCCATTGATCGGCGCACGCATCGTGCCGGTCCACTCAACCACGTCCTCATCACGGAGCTTGATCAAGAGATCGAGCTTCTCCTCGAAGAGAGTGTCGTAATCCTCGAGATTATAACCAAATAGCGGGAAAGATTCGATGAACGAGCCGCGGCCCGCCATGATCTCGGCTCGCCCATTGGAGATGAGATCGAGCGTCGAAAACTGCTGAAAAATGCGGACCGGATCATCGGACGAAAGAACAGTGACCGCACTCGTCAGACGGATGTTTTTGGTCCGCGCTGCGGCCGCCGCCAGTGCCACCGCTGGTGCAGACACGGCATAATCTGGACGGTGATGCTCTCCCAGACCAAAAACATCGAGCCCTACCTGATCGGCCAGTTCGATCTCTTCGATCAGATGCTTCAGCCTCTCGGCTGCCTCCGCCCCGCGCGAGCGCGACGGGTTTGGGTCGACATCCGCAAAGGTATAAAGGCCAAGTTCCATCAAATTGATCCCGCTAAGTTTCAATCTCCTCACATAGGGTCTGATCCGGCATGCAGCAATCGGAAAAATGGCAGCCAGCTCAACTGCCATTTCGGAACACGCAGCTGTAAGCCGTGAGCCTGTCTTCAAGCGCCGTCATCGATGGAAAGATTCGAACAAAATCAATACCATGAGATGGCTTTCGGAATCATTCCGGCAAGGGCCTCACTTGGAGGACGAAGTACGGTTACGATCTTGCACGCAATGCATCCATCAAGGGCATGCGTGCCGCAGCCATCGCAGGAACCATCCCTCCGAGGATGCCGATCGCAAGGCCAAGCAACCCACAGGCCAATACGACATCGCCGGTGACGGCAAAGGTGAATGCCATGCGGGCATTGTTCGCACCGATCGTACTTGCCTGCCATCCGTTGAAGATCAGCATGGACAACCCGATCCCCGCCAATGCCCCGCAGCCGGACAGCACGATTGACTCGACCCAAGTCGAAGCAAAGGCAGAAAAGCGGCTGAAGCCAAGCGCGCGCACGGTCGCTATTTCAATGGTCCGAGCCGAGACAGAACTCGCCATGGTGTTGAGCGCGCCTGCTGTCGCACCCAGCGCCATCAAAAGTGAGATTGGCCAGCCAAAGACGCGGATGAGTTTTACCGTGCGCGCAGACTGATCGCTATAAAGCTTCGCCTCGGTCAGAAGCGTCAGCGGTTCTGTCGTTGATGTCGCCAACTTGCTGCGAAGCCGATCCAGGGCCGTCGCGGCCTCCAGCCTCAGACGAAGACTTTGAACGTCGCCTTGTCTTGCAAAGGCAGAGCGCACCGCATCCAGATCCCCCCATAGCTCGGAGCCGAAAACCCCGCCCTTTGCCGAGAGATGGCCGACCACCGTCCAACTTACGGAGCCAAGCCTGATCTTCTCGCCAACGGCAAGCCCCGGGAGCTTTGCAGCGAGATCTTCGCCGACCACAAGTTCTTGCGCCCCTTTGCGAAACAATCGTCCCTGCGAAAGTTTACTTGTGTCGCGCAAAAATGGGCCGGCGCTATCCATTCCGCGCACTGCAACCCGCGTCGCCTCGGTCTCTCCTTCAGGTGTAAAATCGACCGCGACGACAAGCTCCCGCGAGGCAATGAGCTCGCCCTTTGCATCGCGCGAAAGACCAAGATCGTCGCGCGTAGCCATGATGCTGCGGATGATTTCCTCCGAGAGATTTGAGGATGTCTCTTGCCGCGTCGTGCCGCCAAGAATGACAGCGATTTGTGGCGAACCAGACCCTTCCAAGGCCTCTTCAAACCCCTTTGCCATGGAGAGGAAACCAGCAAGAACGATCACTACCAACATGATCGAAAGCGCCATCGAGAGGGAGATAGCGACGCGGCGGCGCAAGCCAAGAAGGCCGATGCGCACCATCATAGTCGTCTGACGGATCAAAGAAAACATAGGCTTATCTCCTTCGGAAGGCAGCAGTGATCGGTGTTCGTAACGCGATCAGGGCGGGGAGAACCCCTGTCGCCAGCCCAAGCGCGAGGATGATAATGAGACACTTGGCAAGGATGGACGTCGTAAAGACGAGCCCTAGGTCAGGTCCCGCGAAACGAACCGCAACGCCTGCAAGCATGAGGCCGAAACATCCGCCGCACAGGAAGATGCCCAGAGTTTCTCCAAGAACGAGACTGAGAATGACACGCTGTGAAAAGCCGATCGTTTTCAGCAAGCCGATCTCGAAGATGCGCTCACCAACGGCAAATACCATGGTATTGATCGTAATCAGAAGAAGCGTAACGAAGCTGGCGCCGATAATGAGGTTGGCGATAAGTCCGATATCCGCATATTGGCGTAAAAATGCTTCCAGATACTGCTTTTCTGATTGCGTCCGCGTTGGATGTGCGGAATTGACGAAATCGCGGTCGAGTTCGGCGGCAACTTGAGAGGCAAACCCTGCCTTAGGTCGAACGATGAAAGCGTTGACCGTGTCCCTTTTTTCAGCCCGTGCAGCATTGACGTAGTCATAGCGGCCGATGCCGAAATAGGTATCCGTGCTGGCGCTTTTGCCTTCGAAGATACCAGCGATCTCGAATGTCCAGACACTGTCGCCGTTTTCCTTGCGCAGTTGCGGGACAGTGACCGCAATGCGCTGTCCGACGCTCCAGCCTTGTGTCGAGGCAAGCGCGCGACCCACCAGGATTTTATCACGCGACCCGCTCAGCGAGGCGACCAGGCTCGCGTCGAGCCCAAGTTCATCGCCATTGGCAGCGAACAGAGCCTGCGGATCGACGGCACTGATCGGGATCCTGTTGCGCTCGGTCCCGACATAACCCCTCAATCGCACCATCGGGCTCACCACCTCTACATCAGGCGCACCTGCAATCTTGACGCGCATAGCCAGCGGCAGCATCTCGTCGCCACCTGCAGCGCTCATGACACCGATAACGTTGTCGCTGGCCGCCGACGCACTTTGCGCACCTTTTAGAAAGCCTTGGCTTAATCCATAAATGATAAAGGCCACACAGACGCAGAGCGCCAGCATTAAGGTTCGGAGCGGCTTTCGAAGGGCATTTTTTCTCATCAAGCCTAGCAAGGTCATCAGGCGACCCTCCGGTCTTGGAGCAGATAGCCTTTGTCGAGTTGCAGGGTACGGCCAGCGCATGCAGCAGCCTGCGGATCGTGTGTCACCATGACGATCGTCTTGCCGAGACTCTGGTTTAAAAAGCTGAGCATTTTCAGGACCTCATCGGCAGAGCGGCGGTCCAGATCGCCCGTTGGCTCGTCGCAAAGCAGAAAACCCGGGTCGGCAACGATCGCGCGGGCGATACCAATACGTTGCTGCTGGCCACCGGACATCGAATTGGGATACTGCCTCTCGCGACCGGCAAGACCGACGAGATCGAGAACGGTTGTGACGCGGCTGCGCCTCTCGCTCCGAGACAAGGGCTTGAGCAGAAGGGGCAGTTCCACATTCTCTGCGACGGTCAGCATGGATAAAAGGTTGTAGAACTGGAAAACGATCCCGAGATGATGCGCCCGCCATGAGGCGCGCGCAGCCTCCCCCAAGAGGTCGATCCGGCGCCCGTCGATCGTCAGCTCACCGCCATCAGGTTGTTCGATCCCGGCAAGAAGATTGAGAAGCGTCGACTTGCCGGACCCCGACGGTCCCATGATGGCGAGAAACTCGCCCCGCTGGATATCAAGGCTCATCCCATCGAAGATCGAGATGGTTTCGCTGCCGATCTTGTAGGCCTTCCTCACCTGCTTCAGGCTGATATAGGTGGTATCAAGAGATTGGCTCATTTTGCTTCTCCTTGCGTTGGGCTTTCATGCGTCAATCGGATCCGTGCGGCCATGCCGGGCCGGATGCCGGCAGGCAGTTGCGGTATGGAAAATCGGACGGAAATCGTGCCCTTTTCGGCCGATACGACAGGCGCAAGCCGACTGAGCACAATTGGAAAGCTGCGGCCTGGATAGGCATCGAGCACTGCCTCGCCCTTCAGCGCAGTCACAAGTGTCGTAAGGGCAGTTTCGGCCACATCGGCATCGATGACCGAGGTCTTAGGATCGGCAATGGTAAGAAGGCCTGCAGTATCGCGCAGACTATCGGCCCGCGCCAAAACGCTGTCGCCAATATGGGCGTTGAGCCGCGTTACCGTTCCAGCAATTGGGGCTCGCAGGACGAGAGCATCGACGCGTTCCTGCGCAATGCCAATGACGAGGTCAGAAGCTGTTTCGTTTTGCTCTGCCTGAGCAAGCGCATTTGTAGCACTCTGCCAATTGGCTTGCGCCTCTTCCAGCTGCTGCCCAGCGACAACCGATGCAAGCGCCTTGTTGCGATTGAGCCTAGAGAGAGCCTGCGCAAGTTCGATGCGCTTTGCATCGACCGACAACCCGGCAGATCGTCTCGCCGCTTTTGCCACCTCAAGTGAAAAGACGGCGCCGGGATCCCTTAGGTAAATCAGGGGCTGGCCAGCCTCTACATGTTCGCCCGCCTCCACGCGGATATCAGCAATCTCGCCTTCGTATTTTGAATAGACGGTGGTTGCGCGCAAAGCGACGACATAGCCAGAACCCGTGATCTCACTCGGCGGAAAAGGCGTCGCCGGCGCGCCAGCCGACGAGGCACGCGACGCTTCATCTCTTTCCGCAAAACCTTTGGCTGGTTTTGACGGCAGCCTCTCTGTCGCGTTTTCAAAGGACAGGCGCGCAACAGGATGAAAGCGAACGGCAACTATCGTTGAGGCTGCAAGCATAATTGTGATGCCCACAGCAATGACAATGCGCCGCGATATCCGCGGCGAATCGTCGAAGTTTTGATTTTGTTGAAGCGAAAGCGCAGTCAGCGCTTCGGAGATTTTTCGGTCGTGTTCGGTGATCGTGTTCATGACCGGCATCATGTCGGATCGCCCGGTCATAGCGACCTAGAACAGGTTTAAGGTCGTGCTCGATCGCGATCTCGTCCTGTCATGCGAGCCGCGAGCTGCCTCAGGAGGCATCAGAATGGAGTTGTGTTTCCATGAAAGACAGTCTCAACCCGCCGCAGCATGCTTCTGCCGCCACTCCATTGGCGACATGTCGGTGATGCGGCGAAATTCGCGGTTGAAGTTCGACTTGGTTTGAAACCCGGATTCGAACATGATTTCCGTTACCGGCTTATCGGTGCTCGACAGGAGCCGGCACGCTTCTACAACACGATATTCATTGACATATTGAGAGACATTTTTGCCGATCATCCGGTTGATCGCTCCGGATATCTGACGCGCGGGAATGCCCACCTTGCGAGCAAGTCGGTCGAGGTTGAGGTCGCTGTCGCGATAGGCCTGTTTCATTTCCATCAACTGGCGAATGGCCGCCATAACCTCACTGTCCCCCTCAGCCTCTTGTTTGGGCAAGGCAGCATCCCTGCCGTTTTCCGGCGCGCGACTGCGGCTCGCCGCGGCCGCTGCAGTCGCCAAAATCAGCAGAGCTGCAAGATTTCCCGTGATGATCGCGAAAACAGCATAGCGGCCGCCATTCATAGCAAAATCGACCGCAACGAAGATATCGACGCCAGCAGACAGGATCAGTGAAAAACCTGTGAAGAGGATGGCTCTATAGGCAGGCACAGCCCCCTCGAAAGGCGCCAAGCGCAAGGCATCGGCTCCAGGCCTCATCAAGCGGAAGATCGCAGCCGCATAACCGAGGAAAGTTAGGTCAAGCACGAGGTCGATTGCATCGCGCCTGCTGATCATCAGAACCAGGATCACAACCATCGGAATGGCATGAAAGGCGGCGCGTGCCGAAAGGCTGAACCGGCTTTGTCCCACGAGACGGCGCACCCCCTCATAGGCGATGGGCGGCACGATCGCAGCCAAGGCCGGCGCGATATACATGACCGCCGTCACACCGTAGCCCCAGCGCAGACCAGAGAGACAGGCCTGAAAGGCACTGATCAGAATCAACGTCAGAAAAGCAGAATTTCGTTCATCGGCATCTCGATGCGCCACCATGGCGAAAAGAACGACGAGAAGGATCGAAACGACGAAGGGGAGCGGCACAAACAACATGATGGAATCACACAAAGACAAGCGAGCGAGGTTCACATGCAGGCATAGCGATGAACTCTCGCAACGCGACCTTTATCATGTTCTAGGCCTTAAAACTGTCGCCGATCACGCAAAGGAAGAGCCGGAGATTTCCCGGCTACTCTTATCCATTCAATCCCGGCAAAGGGTTCGCCTTACCGCATCACGCCAGCCCTTTAATTTCACGCGGCGCGTCTTCTCGTCCATGGCCGGCTTGAAGCGGCAATCGCGTTTCCAGCGCTTGGCAAATTCCTGCTGGTCGGGCCAGACGCCGGCCTTGCTGCCTGCAAGCCAGGCGGCCCCGAGAGCCGTCGTTTCGAGAATAACCGGCCGATCGACCGGCGCATCCAGGATGTCGGAGAGCCGTTGCATGGTCCAGTCTGAGGCCACCATGCCGCCATCGACCCGCAGCACCATGTCCTCGCCATTTCCGGTTTTCCAGTCGCGATGCATGGCGTCGACAAGGTCGCGTGTTTGAAAACAGACCGCCTCGAGCGCAGCGCGGGCAAATTCTGCGGGGCCGGAATTGCGGGTCAGACCATAAATGGCACCACGCGCTTGCGGGTCCCAATGTGGAGCGCCAAGGCCCGTGAAAGCCGGAACAAGATAGATGTCCTGCTCAGGATCTGCTTTTTCGGCCAAGACACCGCTTTCCGCCGCTTTGCCGATAATACCAAGTCCATCGCGCAACCATTGAACGGCAGCGCCGGCAATAAAGATGGAGCCTTCCAGCGCATATGTGGTCTTGCCGTTCAAACGATAGCCGATCGTCGTCAGCAGCCGGTTTTTGGACCGCACGATATCGCTGCCGGTGTTGAGAATGGCAAAGCAACCCGTGCCATAGGTCGATTTCAACATGCCGGGATCGAAGCAAGCCTGCCCGATGGTGGCTGCATGTTGGTCGCCAGCGACGCCGAGAATGGGAATGGCCGCTCCGAAAATGGCGGGATCGGTAACGCCAAAATCATCGGCACAATCCTTGACCTCGGGCAACATGGCTGATGGAACGTCGAGGATCTTTAGCAGCTCCTCGTCCCAGCTGTTCTTGGCGATATCGAATAGCAGCGTGCGGCCGGCATTCGTCGCATCGGTAAAGAAGCTTTTGCCGCCCGTCAGCCTGGATATCAGGAACGTATCGATCGTCCCAAAGCACAGGTCACCCTTTGCGGCACGACCACGGAGGCTTTTTTGGCTCGACAGAAGCCAGGACAGTTTCGTGCCGGAAAAATAGGGATCGAGGATCAGGCCGGTCTTTCGCGTGAACGTGCGTTCAAGTCCCTCACCCTTCAGGCGGTTGCAAAGGCTGGCCGTTCTTCGGTCCTGCCACACGATGGCATTTCCGACGGGCTTTCCAGTCTTGCGATCCCACACGACGACGGTTTCACGCTGATTGGTAATCCCGAGCCCCGCCAGCTTGTCGGCGGTAATGCCTGCCTTTGACAAGGCTGTCTGCACTGTGGCAACGACACTTGTCCAGATGTCTTCTGGATTATGCTCGACCCAGCCGGACCGGGGATAAATCTGCTTGAATTCCTGCTGCCCGATCCCGGCAATCTGCATTTTTCCATCGAAGATGATGGCACGGGTCGATGTGGTGCCCTGATCGATCGCTAAGATATAGCCGCTCATGCTTCCTCCCAAAACATATGCTGGCAAATCAATAAATCATGAAAACGAAAGAGAAAAGAAAATAAAACGCAATCAAAGCGCAAATTTTGAGGATTAATCTCAAGCTATATGAGCGCATTGCCATGCAAGGCGCCGCGCCGTATCGTCCGCATAATAATAATAGACGGAGGAACGAGGATGGCGCGTAACGTCGTCGTCACTGGATCGACGAGTGGCATCGGCTTGGCGATCGCAAACGTTTTTGCTGAGGCAGGCGATCGGGTGGCCATAAATGGCTTTGGGGAAACGCAGGAGATCGAGGCACAGGTTCATCGTCTGCAGCAACTGTCGAAGACAGACGCGATGCACCATGCGGCGGACATGACGAAACCTGAAGAAATTGCCGATCTCATTGCCGCCACCTCTCGGCGCTTCGGCTCCGTCGACATCCTCGTCAACAATGCCGGCGTTCAGCATATCGACAAGATAGAAGACTTTCCCATCGATGCCTGGGACAAGATAATCGCCATCAATCTGTCCAGTTCTTTCCATACGATCCGTGCCGTCATTCCGTTGATGAAGACAAAGAAGTGGGGGCGCATCATCAACATCGCTTCCGCGCATGCATTGGTCGCCTCGCCCTTCAAGTCGGCCTATGTTGCGGCAAAGCACGGAATACTGGGCCTGACAAAGACAGCGGCGCTGGAACTCGCGGAATTTGGCATAACAGTAAATGCGATTTGCCCCGGCTACGTCTTGACCCCTCTGGTGGAACGCCAGATACCCGACACTGCCCGGGCGCGCGGCATGACGGAAGAAGAGGTCAAGACCGAGGTTCTCTTGAAGGCGCAGCCGACCAAGGACTTCGTCAAGGCTGAAGACGTTGCAGCTCTTGCCCTTTATCTTGCCAGCGATGCGGCAAGACAGGTGACCGGCACGCACCTGTCGATTGACGGTGGCTGGACAGCGGCTTAACGCTAGACAATCGCGCGAAGCAGCAGGGGACGCATCCCGTTTTGCCGATGGAAAAGATGCGCCGAGGCGGCGTAAGAATAAGGGAATGGCATGAACAATTGCATCCGCTTCATCCTCAATGGCGAAGAGGTCAGCCTTGCGCAGGTACGTCCGACGGAAACCCTTCTGGATTTCCTGAGATTGCGCCGACGGCTGACCGGCACCAAGGAAGGCTGCGCGGAAGGTGATTGCGGCGCCTGCACCGTCCTCATCGGAAGGCTCGTCGACGGCAAGCTCAACTATGAATCGGTCAATGCCTGCATCCGGTTCCTCGGATCGTTGAATGCAACGCACGTTGTGACCGTCGAGCATCTTGCCGCCGCCGATGGTACGCTGCATCCCATTCAACAGGCCATGGTGGACTGCAACGGGTCTCAATGCGGCTTCTGCACGCCCGGCTTCGTGATGTCGCTTTATGGACTATGGCTGGCCAATGAGGCACCGACGCGCGCCGATATCGAAAAGGCACTGCAAGGAAACCTCTGTCGCTGCACGGGCTACGAGCCGATCGTCAAGGCAGCCGAGCAGGTGAGCCGGACACGCCCGAGTGCCCTCTTCGATCCTCTCGAAAACACCCGATCGGACATCGTCGCGAAGCTCTGGGCAATGCAGGCCATCGAAACGATTGAGATTTCCTCGCAAGAAGGCCGCATGCTGGTTCCTTCATCGATCGAGGATCTCGCACGCATTCTGGCTGAAGCACCGCAAGCAACCGTGGTTGCCGGATCGACGGATGTCGGGCTCTGGGTAACAAAGCAGATGCGCAGCCTCGACCCGGTCGTCTTCATCAATCACCTCTCCGAACTTCAAACAGCATCCGCAGGCGACGGCGGCATAACGATTGGCGCCGGCGTGACCTACAGCCAAGCCTTCTCAGTGATGGCAAAGGAAATACCTGCCTTCGGCCGGCTGATCGATCGCATTGGCGGCGACCAGGTCCGCAACATGGGCACGATCGGGGGAAACATCGCCAACGGCTCGCCGATCGGCGACAGCCCTCCTCCACTGATCGCGCTTGGAGCGACGTTGACATTGCGTTCTGCCGCCGGCCAGCGCAAAATTCGCCTTGAAGACTACTTCATTGACTATGGAAAGCAGGACCGTAGACCGGGAGAGTTTGTCGAAAGCATCTTTATCCCCTATCCCGCAGAAGACACCAAGTTTGCGATCTACAAGGTCAGCAAGCGTCGTGACGAAGACATTACCGCGACGCTTGGCGCCTTCTATCTGACACTGACGGACGACGGCCATGTCGGCGATATCCGCATTGCATTCGGCGGTATGGCGGCAACGCCGAAACGTGCCCGTGCGGTCGAAACCGCGCTGATGGGCGAACCCTGGAACGAAAGCACCATCGAGGCCGCGAAGGCTGAATTCGATAGCGATTTTCAGCCACTTACCGACTGGCGCGCAACCGCGGATTATCGTCAGCTCGCGGCAAAGAACCTGCTCACTCGGTTTTATCTCGAAACAACCGGCGCTCCGACTGAGTTGAAACGCTTTGCGGAGATGGCATGATGACGACTGAACGACGCCTCGACCGCGATGCATTGATGGAAGGCCCACGCTGATGGATCAGTCGATTACCGAGAACAATAAAGTGGTCGTGAACGGCCAGATGCACGCGGCGATCAAGCATGATTCAGCGCATAAGCATGTCACCGGAAGCGCCGAATATATCGACGATATTCCAGAGCCGGCCGGCCTTCTGTATGGAGCCCTGGGCCTTTCGCAGCGCGCCCATGCCGACATCGTCTCCATGGATTTCTCGGAGGTTGCCGCAACCCCTGGCGTAATCTGCGTGCTGACCGGCAAGGACGTCCCAGGGATCAACGATGTTTCGTCCAATGGCAGCCATGACGAGCCGCTTCTGGCGGAAACGAAGGTCGAGTTCCATGGCCAGCCGATTTTCGCGGTCATTGCAGAAAGCCGCGATATCGCCCGCCGCGCGGCGCGCAAAGCAAAGATCGATTACCGTGATCTGCCGCATTGGACCGACATCGATGCTGCCCGCGACAACGGCGGCAAGCTTGTCATCACCCCCATGACCTTATCGCGTGGCGATGCCGCTTCGGCACTGGAAAGCGCCCCCCGCCGGATCAAAGGCAGCATGCGCATCGGCGGTCAGGAACATTTCTATCTCGAAGGCCATATCGCGCTCGCCATCCCCGGCGAAGACGACGATGTCTGCGTTTGGTCGTCGACTCAGCATCCAAGCGAAATCCAGCATATTGTCTCGCATGTGCTCGCCATTCCCTCGCATGCCGTCACCGTCAATATCAGGCGCATGGGCGGCGGTTTTGGAGGCAAGGAAACCCAAGGCAATCAGTTCGCTGCGCTCGCTGCAATTGCGGCCAAAAAGCTGAAGCGCGCGGTGAAATTCAGGCCTGACCGTGATGAGGACATGGTTGCGACCGGAAAACGCCACGACTTCAAGCTCGATTACGATATCGGCTTTGACGAAGACGGACGCATCCTTGCGGTCGATGCCGTCTATGCGGCACGTTGCGGTTATTCATCCGATCTGTCCGGACCGGTGACGGACCGCGCTCTTTTTCACGCCGATTCCAGCTACTTCTATCCGAATGTTCGTCTGCAGTCGCAACCCTTGAAGACGCACACCGTGTCGAACACTGCCTTTCGCGGGTTCGGCGGCCCGCAGGGCATGCTGGGCGCAGAACGGATGATTGAAGAGATCGCCTATGCGACTGGTAAGGATCCGCTGGAAATCCGCAAGCTCAATTTCTATGGAGAGCCAGGATCGGGTCGTACCCTGACGCCTTACCATCAGGACGTCGAAGACAACGTCCTCAATCGGATCGTCGGCGAGTTGGAAGAAAGCTGCGATTATCTGGCGCGACGTGCGGCTGTTCTCGCCTTCAATCGCGACAGCCGCTACATCCGAAAGGGGATTGCCCTCACACCGGTGAAGTTCGGCATCTCTTTTACCATGACCGCGTTCAACCAGGCCGGCGCTCTCGTGCATATCTATCAAGACGGGTCGATCCACCTGAACCATGGTGGCACCGAAATGGGCCAAGGCCTTTACACGAAAGTAGCGCAGGTCATTGCCGATGCCTTCCAGGTTGATATCGAGCGCGTGAAAATCACCGCGACGACCACTGGCAAAGTGCCCAACACCTCGGCAACGGCGGCCTCTTCGGGATCGGATCTGAACGGCATGGCAGCCTATGATGCGGCTCGCCAGATCAAGGAAAGGCTCGTTGCCTTTGCCTGCGAAAAATGGGGCGTTGCCATATCCGATGTCGTCTTCCTACCAAACCGCGTTCGCATCGGCGACATGGAAATCGCCTTTCCTGATTTCATCCGCCAGGCCTATTTCGCGCGCGTCCAGTTGTCGGCCGCAGGCTTTTATAAAACGCCCAAGATCCATTGGGATCGAGCCGCTGGAAAAGGCCGTCCATTCTACTATTTCGCTTATGGTGCATCCTGTAGCGAAGTGTCCATCGACACGCTGACGGGTGAGTATCTGATCGACAGAACCGACATTCTTCATGATGTCGGCCGCTCATTGAACCCCGCCATCGATATCGGACAGATTGAGGGCGGTTTCGTGCAGGGCATGGGCTGGCTCACAACAGAAGAGCTGTGGTGGGACGACAAGGGCCGACTGCGCACTCATGCCCCCTCAACCTATAAGATCCCGCTCGCCTCCGACCGTCCGAAAATCTTCAACGTGAAACTGGCCGAATGGGCCGAAAACGCCGAACCGACCATCGGACGATCAAAAGCCGTCGGAGAGCCGCCCTTCATGCTGGCTAATTCGGTTTTCGAGGCGCTCTCCATGGCTGTTGCCAGCGTGGCAGATTATCGCGTTTGCCCGCGGCTCGATGCACCGGCAACACCCGAACGCGTCCTGATGGCTGTTGAGCGTTTGAAAGCGATGTGAGCAGAGATGCGCGAGGCTTCGGTTCGTTTCCCGGACGGCCGGAAAACACATTGGTTCCGGCTGTGCAACTGTGACAAGCAATCGGTTGAACATTGCGACTATGGACAGGCAGATCGAGGCAGCCGCAATCAGAAGCGGTCGCGGAAGGTCTGCCTCGCATGACGGATCTTGTCAGTTTCCTCGCAACTGGGCCAGCCGTTCTCGTTGAAGTAACCAAGACCTTGGGCTCTACGCCGCGCGAGCAAGGCGCCTGCATGCTCGTCTCCGCAAATGGTATCTGGGGTACCATCGGTGGCGGACAGTTTGAATTTCTGGCGATCGCCAATGCTCGCGATCTATTACGCGGCGCCGGCGTAGAAGTCATGGACATCCCGCTTGGCCCGGAGATTGGCCAATGCTGCGGAGGACGAACCGAGTTACGTTTTCGCGTTGCTTCGCCAGAGATCATCGAAGGGCTGAACCTTCGCATGAAGGGCGAGCGCGACGAATGGCCGGATGTCTACCTCTTCGGCGCAGGTCATGTCGGTAAGTCGCTGGCCTTGGCGTTAAGGCCATTGCCGCTGAAAGCGACGGTCGTTGAAACGCGCCGGGAGGAACTGGAAGGCCTACCAGAGGATGTTGAAACGCGTCACAGCGCAATGCCAGAATCCCTCATCGCAAAGCTTCGGCCCGGGAGCGCCATCGTCGTGCTGACCCACGATCATGCGCTGGATTTTCTCATTGCGCGGGAGGCGTTGCGGCGTGACGACCTAGCCTATGTCGGCATGATCGGCTCTGCCACCAAGCGGGCAACCTTTGCCAGCTGGCTGATGCGCGAAGGCGGTGAGAAAAGCTGGTTGGAGCGCCTCGTTTTGCCGATCGGCGGCACCGCGGTACCCGATAAACGGCCAGCCGTCATTGCCGCCATGACAACGGCCGAAATCTTGGCTGCGCTCACGAGCCATCAGAAGCGGTCGTCGCCGTAGCGCGGCTCTCTTCCGTCCAGAAAGCCGAGGTCTCGCAGACGCGCATCAGAAAGATGCTCGAACTCAATACTATTTATGTCCCTTCGACCGCACGACAGGACTTTGTCAGCCGTCCATTGTACACAGTTGGAGAGCCATGAAAAGCAGATGCCAATCATGATCGCAACTCAATATCATTGGTAAATTTGATCTCTTCGCTTGCGTATTGGCGGATAAATCCCCAACATTCCAATGGAATGAATAAAGCGATGCATAAAGAGAACTTATGAATGAAACTCTCTCGGCAGATGCCACTAAACGCACTGCGTGTGTTCGAATCCGTCGCTCGGCTCTTAAGTTTCACGAAGGCGGGCGAAGAGCTTGGCATGAGCCAGACGGCCGTCAGCTATCAAATCAAGCTTCTTGAAGATAAAATCGGCGAGAGACTGTTTCTGCGGCAGACAAGGCAGATCGCGCTGACGGAGGCGGGTGAACGCCTCGCACCGGCGGTCAAACAGGCCTTCGACCTCCTCTCGGAAGGCTTAGCCGCCGCGAGCCGGGACAGCACCGAACTCTTGACCATCTATGCCACGACAACCTTCGCGCATCAGTGGTTGACGCCACGCATTGGCCGGTTTCAGATCGCCTATCCCAATGTCGCCGTGCGGCTCGTCACCGGCCAGTCTCCAGCCGATATCGGTGCCGATAATGCCGATGTCGCCATCCGATGGGGAACAGATGCCTGGCCTGGCCTGCGAGCCCATAAAGTTCTGGAAGCAGACTTCACACCGATGCTAAACCCAAAGCTTGCGGAAAGCATCGGCGGCATTCGCAAGCCATCCGATCTCCTGAAACTGCGGCTCATCGATCCCGGCGACAAATGGTGGGTGCTCTGGTTCAAGGCTGCTGGTGTTGGCGAGGTGTCTATACCTCATAGCCTCAGAAATCGCCTTGGCGCCCAATCCCTCGAGGCGGGCGCAGCGATCGCGGGCTATGGTGTCGGTATCCTTACCCCTGCCTTCTACCGCGATGAAGTGAGGCGGGGCGTGCTATTCCAACCGTTTTCAGTGAATGCGCGAGACGGCTCCGATTACTATCTGACCTACCCCGACTCTCGGCGCAACAGTTCGAAGATCCGCATGTTTCGCGATTGGATCCTCAAGGAAGCGGCAGACGACGCCAAACTTGCGGGCGAGGCTTTTAACAGGACGTCCTAAACTCACGCCTCCTCCAAAAACTGTAACAGGCGCGTCACAGTGAGCCATCCCTCTTGATAGCTTCAGGGTAAAGCGTCGCGCAAATCCGTGAAAGGGCTTCCCTCGGCCTTACAGTTTTTGCAATGTACATATGAAAAACATCAGGGGAACCGAATGTACGAATTCGCCATCGCGTGGGAGTGGCTGGCTTTTGCTGCCCGCTGGTTTCACGTCATCACTGCAATTGCCTGGATTGGCTCGTCCTTCTATTTCATCGCGCTAGACCTTGGCCTCGTGAAGCGGCCGCATCTGCCGCCGGGCGCGTATGGCGAGGAATGGCAGGTGCATGGCGGTGGGTTCTATCATATCCAGAAATATCTCGTCGCGCCGGCGCAGATGCCCGAGCACCTGACCTGGTTCAAATATGAGAGCTATTTCACATGGCTGTCCGGCTTCCTGATGCTGTGCATCGTCTATTACGGTGGAGCCAATCTCTTCCTGATCGACCGTCACGTGCTTGATGTCTCGGTGCCCGTCGCGATCGCCATTTCGCTCGCTTCTCTTGCTGGTGGCTGGATCATCTATGACCTGCTTTGCAAATCGCCGATCGGAAAGAATACCTGGGGTCTGATGATCCTTCTCTATCTTTTGCTGGTGTTCATGGCGTGGGGCTACACCCAGCTTTTTACCGGACGCGCCGCCTTCCTGCATCTTGGCGCCTTCACGGCAACGATCATGTCGGCAAACGTCTTCTTCATCATTATCCCGAACCAGAAGATCGTGGTCGCGGATTTGATCGCCGGACGTACGCCTGACGCCAAATACGGTCGGATCGCCAAACAGCGCTCGCTCCATAACAACTACCTGACGCTTCCCGTTATCTTCTTCATGCTGTCGAACCACTATCCTCTGGCCTTCGGTACGCAGTTCAACTGGATCATCGCCGCCATCGTTTTTCTGATGGGCGTTACCATCCGCCACTGGTTCAACACGACACATGCCCGGAAAGGCAAGCCAACCTGGACCTGGTTGGTTACCGTCATTCTTTTCATTCTCATCATGTGGCTGTCGACTGTACCCAAGGTTTTGACAGGCGATAAGCAAGCCGAGGCGATTGCGCCAGCCTTCCAGCAGTTTGCGGCCGATCCGCACTTTCCCGCCGTTAAACAACTGATCTCGACGCGTTGCACGATGTGTCACGCTGCCGAGCCCGTCTACGAAGGCATTGTTCGTCCGCCGAAGAATGTCATGCTGGAAGCAGATGGAGAGATTGCGGCGCATGCCCGTGAGATCTATATCCAGGCCGGTCGCAGCCATGCTATGCCGCCCGGCAACGTGACCGAAGTGACGCCGGAGGAGCGCCGCCTTCTCATATCCTGGTATCAAAGCGCCACTGGAGACAAAACGGAATGACATCGACCCTTCTGCGCGGCCGCCTTTTGTCCTTTCATCGCGCCCCGCAGGATATGACAGACACCGAGAGCTATCTTTACGAGCCCGACGGCGGCCTGCTTCTGGAAAATGGCAAGATCGCAGCAATTGGCCCATATGATTCCGTCAAGGCCAAGTCGCCGATCAACACCGCGGAAATCGACCATCGTCCGCATCTGATCGTCCCCGGTCTCATCGATATGCATATGCACTTCCCGCAGATGCAGGTAATCGCATCTTATGCGTCAAACCTACTCGAATGGCTGAATACCTACACGTTTCCGGAAGAGTGCCGTTTCGTCGAGAGTGAGCATGCCAAGCGCATCGCGCGTCACTTCTACGATGAACTGATCCGCCATGGCACGACGACGGGCGTTGCCTATTGCTCCGTCCATAAGACATCTGCCGACGCCTTTTTTGCCGAAGCGCTGAACCGCAACATGCTTATGATCGGCGGCAAGGTGATGATGGATCGCAACGCGCCGCAGGGCCTCCTCGATACAGCCGAGACAGGTTACGATGAAACGCGTGCCGTCATTGCCGAATGGCATGGCAAGGGTCGCAACCATGTCGCCATTACGCCGCGCTTTGCCATCACATCGACACCCGCTCAGATGGAAGCGGCTGGCCGGCTGGCGCAGGAATTTCCCGATCTGCATATCCAGACGCATCTGTCCGAAAACCACGACGAGATTGCCTATAGCTGCCAGCTTTACCCTGATGCGAAGGACTATACTGATATTTACGCCCGTTATGGGCTGTTGGGTCCGCGGACGCTGTTTGGGCATTGCATCCATCTGACTGAGCGCGAGGCCGACGCCATGAGCGATGCTGGCGCGGTCGCCGTCCATTGCCCCACCTCCAACCTTTTCCTGGGATCTGGCCTGTTCCCGCTGAAGGCGCTCTCACGGCGCGATAAGCCGGTCCGCCTTGCCGTTGCAACCGATATTGGCGGCGGCTCGAGCTATTCCCTGCTTCGGACCATGGATGAAGCCTATAAGATCCAGCAGCTGCTCGGCGAGCGGCTCAATCCGCTGGACAGCTTCTATCTTATGACGCGCGGGAATGCGGAAAGTCTTGGCTTGGAAGACAAGATCGGGACGCTAGACGAAGGCACGGACGCCGACATCACGATCCTCGATGCTGCTGCGACACCTGCCATGACGCTCAAGATGGAAGTCGTCACCAGCCTGACGGAAGAGCTCTTCCTGCTGCAAACCATGGGGGACGACCGTGCCGTGGTTGAAACCTATGTCGCCGGCCACCCCATGAAGAGCGGCCTTACCGCGGCCGGATAGCGACGTCGATCTTGCCTCTTGGAACCGGTCTCCGCAAAGCATCGTGAGGAACCGAACAGGCCCCAACGAACAGGCTGAAAGGCGCTGATTTGAAGCGCGCTCGTCAGGGGTGAGACTGTTTGATCCATCCCGTCGCCAAGGCCTCGGCCCATTCGCTCCGTTCGCGGTGACGAGCGAGCGCGACCATGGCGGCCGTATCGTAGGGCACCAGCCGGAAAGCGACAGTCCGGTCGGACGCAACCTTTTCCAGAATGGCATAGGAGGCTGCGGGCGTACCTGTCTCAACCTTGTGGTCAAACGGCTGATCGCTGTCATAGGCCGGACAGCCGACACTCCCAGGGTTCACGATCAAACGCCCGTCTGAAAGGCGAACCGCGCACGGCATATGGGTGTGTGCGCATAGGATCAAAGATTGCTGCAGCCCCGAGGCAAACGCCTCGATTTCTGGAAGAGGCCTTGTGCAGACCAGCCCATCGCGCGCGACCGTGTGCAGCCAGTAGGTCTCATCGTCCTCAGGTGTTGCGTGACAAAGAAAGATGTCATCTCGCCAGATGAGATGGCTGGGTATCTGCGAAAGCCACTTCAGATGCTGAGCCGAGAGTTGATCGAACGCAACGGCATCGGAAGCATGCATCTTGCTCCGATCGTTTTGCAGCAAATATCGATCATGATTACCACGAACGCTCGGAAAGCCTAGCGTCATCAAACGGTCAGCCGTTTTGCCGGCCTCCAGCGGACTCGAAAAAAAGTCGCCGAGATTGACAATATCACCTACGCGTTGAGAGCGGATATCTGCAATCACAGCATCCAAGGCATCGATATTCCCATGGATATCGGCAATCGCGGCAAAGCGCATTTGCAATCAGCTTCCGCGATAGGTTGAATAGCCGTAAGCCGAAATCAGAAGGGGCACGTGATAGTGCCCTTTCTCGTCGGCAATGCCGAAGCGGATCGGAACGAGATCGAGAAAGGGCGGATCGGTCAACGCCGAACCCAGCGCCCGAAGATAATCGCCGACATGGAACACCAATTCGTACGTGCCGCGAACAAAGGCCTCGCCGATGAGAATGGGACCACCGTCAACGCGTCCGTCTGAATTGGTCTCCACGCGCTTCAACAGTCTGCGCATATCGCCATCCAGCCGATAGAGATCGATCGCCATGGCCTCGGCCGGTCGACCCAAAGCCGTATCGAGTACATGCGTCGTCAGTCCGGTCATAGGCTGGGCTCGCTGATGCTGAAAGGTTGATCGTAGAAGAACTCTTGAAGATTGTCGCCTGGGCCGCTGCGGTCGACAACCAGGAAATCGCTGCTTTGACGAAGTGTCATCAGTGGATGGTGCCAGACATTGCGGCGATAATTCACGCCCTGATCGCCGCGCGCCAGGAAAACCTTTGGCTCGTCAGGCTGACCATCTCTGTCTTCGGCGACAATAACCAGGAAGGGCCGGCCGGACAGCGGAGAAAAGCTCTGGCTTCCGAACGGATGCCGCTCCATCATCGTCACCGCATAGGGAAAGCTGCGTGGCTCGCCCCTGAAAATATTGAGGATGACTTCTGCGCCCTCGCCCATCGCTTCCGCCACCGCCAAGCGGTGAAATCGCTGCGTCGTGCCGCCATTGATCAACCGCATGTCGGCGTCCCGTGCTTCGATCACGTCGCCAAAAGGTGCAAAACGGGCTGCCGTGAGAGGCTGGACTGTCAGTTCGCGCGTCGTGGTGGATCCCATCTGAGTGCCCGACATAACTAGGATGCCGCCAAAAGCGCCTGCAGCCGCAGAAGCGCAATTCGCTCGACTTGCCCGCAAGCAGTCGCAAATTCTTCGTCACGAGTGTTATTGATCCGCGTTTCGAACGCATTGAGGATATCGTCTTTTCCGAGCCCTTTGACGGCAATGATAAAAGGAAAGCCGAACTTATCCACATAGGCTGAGTTAAGTGCCGTAAAGCGCGCATGCTCCTCCGCGGTCAGGCGATCCAGCCCCGCCCCCGCCTGCTCACGGCGGCTGTCTTCCGTCAGCTCTCCGGCAATCGCGAGCTTTCCGGCCAGATCGGGATGAGCCCGCAAAACGCCAAGCTTTTCCTCCTGAGAGGCGCCGCGAAAAACGCCTGCCATTGCGTCATGGACTGTTTCGGCTCTCAGGCTCCCCTCGCCAAGGGTCGGAGAGAAAGCTCTCTCCGCGACAAACGGCGAATGCTCGAAAATCCCGCCGAAACGGTCCACAAACTCTGCTTTATCCACGCTTCCACTTTCCTTTGCAGCTTGCCTGCCATTCGTTCCTCAAACCGTCTGCGAAATCGGGAACGGGGGGACGAACCATCACCAGTTTGGTTGATGATGGGCGTGCCAATGCTGAGCGATCTCCAACCGGCGCGGAACCCATACACGATCATGCTTCAACACATATTCGATGAAACGACGTAGGGCGGCTGCACGGCCCGGACGCCCAACGAGACGGCAATGCAGTCCAACCGACATCATTTTAGGACTGCCTTCGCGACCTTCTTCATAGAGCGTATCGAAGGCATCCTTCAGATAGGTGAAAAATTGATCGCCAGAATTGAAACCCTGCGGTGTCGCAAAACGCATGTCGTTGGTCTCCAGCGTGTACGGCACGATCAGGAACGGTTTGGCGTCGACACCCTTCACCCAATAAGGAAGATCGTCGGCGTAGGAATCGGAGGAATAAAGAAAACCACCCTCTTCTTGAGCCAGCCGCAGCGTGTTGTCGGAGGGCTTGCCCTGATAGAGGCCGTAGGGCCGCTCTCCCGTCAATTCGGTATGGAGCCGCACTGCCTCGAGGATGTGCTTGCGCTCCAGTTCCTCAGGAAAATCCTTATATTCCAGCCACCGATAACCATGGCTTGCGATTTCCCAGCCTGCTTCCTTCATCGCTGCCACGGCTTCCGGATTGCGCGCCATGGCCAGCGTCACGCCGTAAACGGTCGCAGTCACTCCCAAGCCGGTGAACATGCGCCACAAACGCCAGAAACCGGCGCGTGATCCATATTCATAGATCGATTCCATGTTGAGATTGCGCTGCCCCTGCCAGGGGGCAGCCCCGACGATCTCCGAAAGAAGGGACTCCGATGCGCCGTCTCCATCGAGAATGCAGCTTTCCCCGCCTTCCTCGTAGTTGATGACGAATTGAACGGCGATATGAGCACCGCCCGGCCATTTTGGATCAGGACTGTTGCGTCCATAGCCAACAAGGTTTCGTGGATAGACTTCGGACATCATCTCAAACCACCTTTCCGATCGGCGCATATCGTCCAGCATTCGCTGCCGCAATTCGGGCGGCCGCAGCGCTGCTCATCGAGCACAAGAGCCGAAAGTAAAGGCTGTGGTCAAGGAAGATGTGTCCGCGTCCAACGCTTTCGAGGCAAAGCCGGCGACGCAGCGCAGCTATGCCCTGCGTCGCAGTCCGATTTTACCAAGGGGATGGAGCGAGTGAACCCGGAAAGGCCCACCCTTCGCCTCCTCGGCAAAGAGGGCAAGATTCGCAACAATGACGGGCCGCTCCAGGACGCCCGCGAAGACTGATTTCAAGACCGGCTCGAAGCGAGGCATATCAAGTGGCCCGATCGGTCCAGTCAGCGGCATATGAAAGCGGAACTCTTCCAAGACGTAAGGATAGCCCCAGCGATGGAGATTGGCAAATTGGGCTGCCGACAAACCATCGGGATCGGCGCGTTCGATTTCCGCCTCCGTCAATGGCGCGCGGTAGCGGTCGAATTCCTGAACGACGGCAGCGGCAAGATAGTCCATGTCCGCGCAAGGAACGGCCGGCAGGAGACTATAGCTGCGGCCACAGCGCCCGATCTCCAGGGTCTGAAGCTCGAATGGCTCGAGCGATCCCGCAAAACGCATCAAGCTGCGTAGAAGCTGCGGTTCATCCGCCTCCTCCAGAAGGCGAAAGGGTGCTTTCAAGAGACCATGAAAACCATAGCGGCGTGGCACGGCCGTATGAAAAGCAATTTCGTGAACGTCTAGGCCGCGCACGGGCGGCGGATCGAGAGCTTCGCCGGAGAAGCTATTGCGCCCCAGCCACTGCATGCCGGTATGGCACAGGGGATCACCTGGCGGCGGCGTGAAGCAAATTGCATAGCGCATGGACAACCTCCGGCGGCATTGGCATGTTCAAGCCGTTGCCTCTAGCTTGCGTGCGATACGTGATTTGCGTGACAGAATGACGAACGAAAGCCCGCAAAGCCCACCACCTCATCAATTTACAAGAGAAATTCGCGGTATCAGTTTCTACCGTTCCGCGATGTCAAGATGATGCGAAAACTGGAAGGATGCTGGAACGGGAAAGGGCAGCGCATGCCCTGCCGCCATCTGGACGGCGGCTTCTGCCAGACGATGTGCCAGCCCGAAGCTGACTTTGAAACCGCCCGTCAGTGCAAAGAGCCATGGATGCGTCGGGTGCGGCCCTATCATCGGATCGCGATCGATAGCTTTTGGCCGCAACCCCGCCCAACGCTCGATGACCGGCGCATCTTTGAGAGCGGGGACAAGATCGCGCGCCGCCTCGATCAACGTGTCGAGCCTTTCATCCGTATCGTCAGGACTGTCAAAACTGTCTTCGCTGGTGCTGCCGACGGCGACGTGGCCCCCTTCATGGGCAACGATATAAAGACCGTCGCGGAAAATTGCTGGAACGGCCGGATCAATATCGGCTTGTAACAACGCCGATTGGCCTTTGACCGGCTGCCCGAGGGATCTTGCCGTCATGCTGCCAAAGGGCTGAAGAAGCGGAAAGGACTGATGTCCGGCGGCCATGATGCACTTCGAGAAAGCAAAATCCGTTCCGTGAATGACAGCCCGCCGCCTTTCAACGTCGATCGCGGTGACGGGGGTGTCGGTGAGCAGGCGGACATGGCGTCCTGCCTGGAGATGGGCGGTCAGCGCCGCAATCAATGCCCTCGGAGCAAGGCGGCCCGCTAGCGTATCGTAGACAAAGCCGTGCTCTCCCGCGCCAGGGTCGATCCAATCCTTGAGCGGTGGCTGATCGACCACATTCCAGCCAAAGCTTCGTCCCTCCGCCTTCCAAAGCGTCGCCGCTTCGCGCATGTGGCCCTCAGCAAGACGGCGCAAATGCGGTTTGGCAAGCGGAATAAGCCTGCCGCAGCGGCGGTAACCTGCACTAAGTCCCGTTGCTGCCTCCAACGCTGCGATCTCTGCTTCAAGCGTCAGCAGCGCGTCGAATTGAAATTGCTTCTTATCGTTCCAGCGGTCAGGCATATGGGGCATGAGCGCCCCAAGCAGACCACCGCTTGCGCCAGCTCCCGGCCGCCTCGCCTCGACCACAGTGGCGGGAATACCGAGCCGCTCAGCGTGAAGGCCAGCCCAAAGCCCCATCACGCCTGCGCCGACAATCAACAAATCTGTCTGCGGTTGACCTTGTCGTAAGGCCGGACTATCGGCTTGCGGCATGATGGAAAAAAATCCCGATGAAAGCGCCGGCACGACGATGGCGCTCGAATGGCATGAAGACGATATGCCTTATTCGCCTTTGTTTGGCGATCACTTTTATTGTCGCACCGACGGGAGGCTGGAATGCGGACATGTCTTTCTGTCCGGCAACCGTTTGCCCGAGCGCTGGCGCGGTCAATCTTCCTTCGTGATCGGCGAGCTTGGCTTCGGCACCGGGCTTAACTTCGCAGAAACCTGGCGCCAGTGGAAAGTGCATCGGCAACCAGACGGCTTTCTGCATTTCATATCTTTCGAACTTTATCCGATGTCGCGTGAGACAATTGCACGGGCGCTTTCCCGCTGGTCGGAAATTTCCGGCGAAGCCGATGCCCTCACAAGGGCTTGGCCCGATGACTGTGCAGGGATCGTGAGGATCGAGCTCGATCCGCAGACGCGTCTCAGCGTCGTGTGCGGCCGCGCGCTGGACGGTGTTGCTAGCGCAGACCCCAAGTTCGACGCATGGTACCTGGATGGCTTTGCACCCTCACGCAACAGTGACATGTGGTCCGCCGACCTGATGCGCTTGGTGTTCGAAAAGACGAGACCGGGCGGGACCTTTGCGACCTACGCGGCTGCGGGTTTCGTACGGCGTAACCTTGCCGCCGCAGGCTTTGCAGTCGAGCGCCGCGAAGGCTTTGCCGGCAAACGTGAAATGCTATGTGGCGTCAGATCCGCTTGAACCTATTTGCTGCGGAAAGTCCTTCGACTTCATCCAAAGCCCGATCTTTTCTTCGAGGATCTCGGGACTGATAGGCTTGAAGATGTAATCGTTCATGCCTGCAGCAAGATATTCCTGACGATCCGCGTCACGCGCGTGAGCAGTCACGCCAATGATGGGAATACGGGTTCCGGCCGCACCTTCTCGCAGACGGATAAGGCGCGTTGCATCCAGTCCGTTCATAACGGGCATCGAAATATCCATCAGGATCAACTGCGGCCGATACTCCTCCCAAGCCTGAACCGCTTCGCGCCCATTGCCGACGACCAGAAAGCGAAATCCCGCCGCCTGCAGGATCTGAGTGAAAACGATCTGGTTGACCTCATTGTCTTCAGCCACCAAAATCTCGATATTGTCAACGGAAAGGCTGCGCTGGTCAGCATCGGAGGGCAAAGACCCTTCCTCTATCCGGTTCATTGTTTTGGGACGCGCACTCGCGCGCGCGCCGCGCACCACGTCCTCAACAGCCTTGAGCAGAACGTTAGCTCGGACTGGCTTCATCAGACAGGTCTGATACTCGCTCGTGTCGAAGCGAGCCATCGCCTCCGACATCTGAATCGACGCTAGAAGGATGACCGGCAGGTTGCTAAATCGCGGTCTAGCGCGAATTGCTTCCACAATTTTGAGATCGACGCCATCGGTCACGTTCTGATCGATAATAACGGCATCGACGTGTACCTTGAGAGCTGCAGCCTCCTCGAGGATCGCCAAGGCAATTTCCCCATTCTCGGCGCCCACTATATCGAACTGAGCAAATGTCAGACGTTCCGCCAAAATTCGTCGACTGACCTCTTCGCCATCGATGAGAAGCACCCTTGCTCCAGCAACGCTTGATACGGAAACGTCGCGCGCACTCATGGAAGGCGCTGCCTTTAGGGGAAGATGCGCAGTAAAGACTGATCCTTCGCCAACTTCGCTGCTGACTTCGATATAGCCTTCGAACAGCTCGACGAGACCCGCCGTAATGGCAAGACCGAGACCTGTTCCCTCGTGCCGGCGCACGGCGGATGTATCGGCTTGCGAAAATTTCTCGAAAATAATCGAGAGCCTATCAGAGGCTATGCCAATACCGGTATCTTCGACCCGCAGCACAAGCATGATTTCTGAGCCGGCGCCTTGTACAAAGGCTAGATCGATCAAAACGTGACCATGCTCGGTGAACTTGATGGCGTTACCAACCAGATTGGTGAGAATCTGCCGGAACCGACCGGCATCGCCAATAACAGCCGAGGGCAGATCGGGCGCTGCGCGCACCAGCAATTGTAAGTTCTTTTCGACAGCCTGTGCGGAGAGAAGCGTTGCGATATCTTCGGCAGCTTCAAGCGGATCGAAGATGCTTTTGCGCAGCTTCATGTCGCCGGTCTCGATTTTCGAAAAATCGAGAATGTCGTTGATGATCGTCAGCAACGCCTTCCCCGATTTGCCGATCACATCGACAAAGGTGCGCTGGCGCGCATCAAGCTTCGTGCGTGAAAGCAATTCAGCCATGCTCAAGACGCCGTTCATCGGCGTGCGAATCTCGTGGCCCATATTGGCGAGAAATTCAGATTTGGTGCGGTCCGCTGCCTCGGAAAGCGTCAGCAGCCGCTGCAAGTCGCTCTCCTTTTGCTTCATCTCCGTCACGTCGGTGAAAATGGCAACCCAATGCTTTTTTTCTGTGAAGCTGGCCTCAACCTTCACCCATCGTCCCTCGACCAGGTATGGCGGCAGAGAAATCGTTCGTCCTCGTGTGATGAAGGGCTTCAGGAAGGCGATTGCGGCGCGCGGATCAGAACCAAAATCGCCGCGCCGAACACAAAACCGGAAGAGACCCTGCCAAGGCATCCCACTTTCCAGATAATGCGAAGGCACGTGCAAGATTGACGCGACACTGGCATTAGACAGAAGAATGACCCCATTGCGAGCGATAAGCATGCCTTGAGCGATGGCTTGCGTTACGTCATGCATCAGCTCCCCAAGACGGGTCACAGCGACTTGCGCCTCCGCAGCCTCCCTTTCCCGTTCGCGGATTTGCGTGATATCCGTGTAGGTAAGCAGAATGCGTTTCTCACGGAGGCGCCTGCACCGGAAAAGAGTGCGCCGACCATTGGCTCCGAACAGTTCGACGGGCTCGTCGCTTCCGCTTTCTAAAACGGCAAGACGCTGCGCGAAGATTTCTTCAGGTGTTTCGCTGCGCTCGTAGGCGCACTGTTGATAGCCAACACTAATCAACTCAAAGAAGGGTTTCCCCTCAAGCGAAGAGGTAAGCGGCGCGGGAACGGACCAGAGGCGAGCAAATTCGTCGCTGATGTGAAGGATCTTGTAGTTTTCATCGAGGATGATGACGCCGACGGGTAGCGCCTTCAGCATCTCTCGGAAGTCAGCCTGCAGTTCGTCGACCTCCTGGCTTGCGACGAAAGCTCTGGGGCCGCTGCCAGTTGCCTGATTCGAATTCCGCAACGAACAAAGGTTGAACTGTCGGCCATCTCTATGAACAATAGGGCTGAAGAAAATGGTATAGTCGCCTTCGAAATCGCAAAGCCTGTCCACCGAGGAGGAAATATGGACACGCAGCGAGATGGGCGCTGCAGCACCTTGCATCTCTGCCCGATCATCTGGACTGATATCGATTTGGAGTGTCTCAAGCGAGCTGTTTGGCGAGGCTCCTATCGTTTGGAAAAAGGCCTTGTTGCCAATCACCAACCGGTTGTCTGCATCTGTCAGAAACAGGGCTTCATGCGAGCTGTCGAGGAGCGCACGCAGCAGGCCAGCATCGTCGGGATCGCGATCAGGGGACGACGATGCTTCAGCAGCGAGCTCAAAAATCCCAAGAACATAAGGTCGGTCGCCATCCGAAACGAAGCTTTCGATCATGACGCGGCTGCGTTCTTTGCCTTCTTCGGCAATACATACAGCCCATTCCTCATTGCCAAAAACAAGAGCGCGACGCTCCTTGTCTTCGCGATCCTCTTCCTCGTAGCGATCGAAAAGCTCTCGGCTGCGATGACCTATGAATTCGGAAACAGTTTTGCCGAAGAAGCGCGCATAGGCATCGTTGACGGCAATGTAGCGCAGCTCGCTGTTCTTCACATATGCCGGTCTGTCCAGATCTTTGATCCGGCGGCAAGCCAATTCTAAAAGTGCCGCCCCAGCCAAACGCCCGCCTCCTTTAGTCCAAATCCTGTACAGTTTATAAGTTGCGCCGGATTAAAAACCGCTTAACCATAAAGGCAATCTTTACGCAGGCAAACACCGCGGTAGGCATTGCAATTCTGACAAAAATTTAATTTCGCCACCGCATTTCAGATCCCAAGGCCGCCATGATTGGGGAGGAACGTTCCAACAGCTCTGGATGAGCTAGTTTCATAAAAAGGAAACGTCCCATGTCTGTGTTGAAGAAATTTGCGACAACCGGGCTCATTGCGCTGACTTTGGGTGGCGCAGCCTTGGCGACATCAACTAATGCCGAAGCAAGATGGAGCCGAGGCTCCTTCTGGGGTGGCGTTGCTGCTGGAACCGTGGGTGGCGTATTGTTATCGGAGGCCGCGCGTCCAGCCTATCCGGTCTATCCGGCTTACCCCGTTTATGAAGGTCCCGTTTATGAGGGTCCAGTCTACCGTACCTATTATCGTCCGGTCTATTGCCACTATGAATGGCGCTATAACCCTTGGGGCGGTCGATATAGGGTCGAAGTCTGCCCGCGTTGATCGCGCGCATTGACTGCTGCGCCCGGTTCCGTTCGCCGGGCGCCAACTGGCTTTGGCACCAGGTTCCTAAAGACAAATAAGCCATTCCGCTTGACATTGAACACAAACTGTCCCACATGCGGCATGGCTTTCACCTTCCGGCCGCCGCGTGAGCGCGCCATCGTCTTTAATGACGAGAAGAGGGAAAAGCGCATTTTTCGTTGAGCCGCTGAGGCGGCGACTGCGCTGGAAGCTTTTTTCCAACAAACAAGTTCCCACTTCACGCGGGGTTCTTGACGCTAAACCACCGAGCAAACGCCAAGCGCGCGTCTGCCGTGTTTTTGCGCATACCGTGGAAGGTATATCTTTTGACTAGTTTCGAATCGCTTGGCGTTTCCAAGCAGATCGCAACAACGCTCGACGGTCTCGGCATCAAGACGCCGACACCTATTCAAGAAAAGGCAATTCCTATTGTTTTCGAAGGCCGGGATCTCATCGGCCTGGCACAGACCGGCACCGGTAAGACGGCGGCCTTCGGTCTGCCGCTGATTGAAAAGCTTCTGGCTGACAACAAACGCGCCGAATCGCGCCATGTGCATGCATTGATTCTGGCTCCGACCCGCGAACTTGTGAACCAGATTTCCGACAACCTGAAGGCCTTCGTGCGCCGCTCGCCGCTGCGGATCAACACCGTTGTTGGCGGCGTTTCGATCAATCGCCAGCAGGAAATACTCGTTCGGGGCACCGAGATTCTTGCTGCCACTCCGGGACGTCTTCTTGATCTTATCAACCGCAATGCGCTCTTGCTTTCAGCGGTTCGCTATCTGGTACTTGATGAGGCCGACCAGATGCTCGATCTTGGTTTCATCCATGATCTGCGGAAAATTTCCCGCCTGGTTCCAAAAAAGCGTCAGACTCTCCTCTTCTCGGCAACCATGCCGAAGTCGATTGCAGAACTGGCTGGCAGCTATCTTACAGACCCGGTGAAGGTCGAGGTAACGCCGCCAGGTAAGGCCGCCGACAAGATCGAACAATATGTTCATTTCGTAAACGGCAAGAACGACAAGACCGATCTTTTGAAGAAGTCGTTGTCGGAAAATCCCGATGGCCGCTCCATCGTCTTCCTGCGCACCAAGCACGGCGCGGAAAAGCTCGCGAAGCATTTGGAACAGGTTGGGTACTCGGTTGCCTCTATTCACGGCAACAAGAGCCAGGGCCAGCGCGAGCGGGCGCTTAAGGGGTTCCGTGATGGCGCCATCAAAACGCTGATCGCAACCGACGTTGCAGCACGCGGCATCGACATTCCGGCTGTCAGCCACGTGTTCAACTACGATCTGCCCGAAGTTCCCGACGCTTACGTGCATCGTATCGGACGCACGGCGCGTGCTGGCCGCGATGGCATCGCAATCGCCTTCTGCGCTCCGGATGAAGCTCGCCTGCTGCGGGACATCGAGAGGCTGATGGGCATCAGCATTCCAGTATCGGGCGGTGAGGCACCGACCGATATGCGTGCTGCTCCTCGCCGTGACTCCAGCCGCAATGGCGCCGGTGGCCGCAATCGCGGACCGAAGCCAGCCTCTGCCGGCCCACGCGATGCAGGTTCCGAAGGCGAGCGTCCTGCGAGTCGCCGTCGTAGGCCAAGTCGTGGCGATGGTAACGGACAGTTCCACGGTCAGGAAGGACGCCAGCATACCGGCCGGCCTTCTGGCGAGGGTGCGACCGCAAAGACGCGGGCACCGGGCGAAGGCCAGAACCGCAACAACAACAAAAACCGTCGCCGCCCTTCGCGTCCGAGCCGAACGGGAACCCAGCCGGCCTGAAAACCAGGCTTGCTGGTTGCAAATTGACGATCGCTTGCACCTGTAAGACAGCGATGGCAACAAAGAGTGAAGAACCGACCATCGCCGCGCAGCAATGCGCGGCGATGTCATTTCCAGTGCCTGCGTCTTACGCAAATGCTTATTTGGCGTGCATGACGGGGAAGAGGCTCGGTGCAGCCGCAGCTTGGGCAAGACCCCTCGGATCGACCTGCCGAACCTCATGATACCGCAAAGTGCGATGTACAAATCAGACCGATACAGCCTGTCAACGGCTTCGGCGCCGCGCCTTTTAGCAAGTTCGAAAAGCACCCGCCAAGTCTCGCTTTTACATATTCCGGTCGCGCCGAAATAAAGCACCAGGGAGTTATCGATAAATTTTTCCGGCAAGAAGGATTTTTCCAGGCAACTGCGCACGCTTCTTGCATTGCTTCCTTCGTTGTATTCAAATGCAACAAAATGGGAGCGCGCCTTTGGCATTTGACGAAATGATCACCGAGGACGAACATCCTCGAAAACCATATGAAAAATATTTTGAGTGGTATAACAATCAGGATCGCGGACACCTGATCAACAAGTCCCGAGATGCCGAGAATATTTTCAGGAAGACAGGCATTACTTTCGCTGTCTACGGCCATGAGGACAGCTCCGAAAAGCTTATTCCGTTCGACATCATCCCACGCATCATTTCTGCGGGAGAGTGGCGCAAACTTGCCCAAGGCATCGAGCAGCGCGTGATTGCGCTCAATGCCTTTCTTGACGATATCTACCACAAGCAGGAGATCGTGCGGGCTGGGCGCATTCCTAGAAAGCTGATCGAGCGCAACGTGGCCTTCCTTCCCGAGATGATCGGCTTCCGCCCACCCGGCGGCGTCTATACGCATATCGTTGGCACCGATATCGTCCGCACCGGAGAAGACCAGTTTTATGTGCTGGAAGACAATGCCCGCACACCGTCGGGCGTGTCCTATATGCTCGAAAACCGGGAAACCATGATGCAGATGTTTCCCGAGCTGTTCCACGAGAACAAGGTGCAGCGCGTCGAAGACTACCCATATCTGCTTCGTCAATCGCTGGCGTCTCTAGCGCCGCCCGGCTGCACCGGCCGCCCCCGCGTCGCGGTTTTAACGCCCGGTATTTATAACTCAGCTTATTACGAGCATTCCTTCCTGGCCGATATGATGGGCGTCGAACTGGTAGAAGGCCAGGATCTTCGCGTTATCGACGGCAAGGTGAAAATGCGCACCACGCGCGGCTATGAGGCGATCGACGTTCTTTACCGACGCGTCGATGACGATTTTCTGGATCCCCTCACCTTCCGGCCGGATTCGGCTCTCGGTGTTCCCGGGATCATGGACGTCTATCGAGCCGGCAACATCACCATTGCCAACGCCCCTGGCACCGGTATATCCGACGACAAGGCGATCTATTCCTACATGCCGGAAATCGTCGAATTTTATACCGGCCGTAAAGCGCTCTTGGAAAATGTCCCCACATGGCGCTGTTCTGAGCCTGACAGCTTGCAATATGTGCTCGACAACCTCGAAGACCTCGTTGTGAAGGAAGTGCATGGTTCCGGCGGCTATGGCATGCTGGTCGGTCCGACGGCATCGAAGAAGGAACGCGCCGATTTTGCTGCCAAGCTAAAGGCAAAGCCCTCCAACTATATTGCGCAGCCGACGCTTTCGCTCTCCACCGTTCCGATCCTCGTCAATAAAGGCATCGCACCGCGCCATGTCGATCTCAGGCCTTATGTGCTGGTGTCGGACAAGGTGCGGATCATTCCCGGCGGGCTGACCCGCGTCGCGCTGAAGCAGGGCTCGCTGGTGGTCAACTCCAGCCAGGGCGGCGGCACGAAAGACACCTGGGTATTGGAGGACTGATGCTCGGAAGAACTGCAGACGGACTTTATTGGATGTTCCGTTACATCGAGCGCGCCGAAAACATCGCACGTTTGGTGGACGCGGGGCTTCGTATGTCGCTGACGCGCAGCGGCGCTGGCGACGATAACTGGGATGGCGTCTTGCAAAGCGCGGGAGTGCGCGAAGCCTATGACAAAAACCGCTCCAAACTAACCAACAGCGAAGCCATCGATTACCTGTTGCGTGAGCGCTCCAACCCCTCGAGCGTGATGTCCTGCATTGAATCGGGCCGCAATAATGCCCGTATGGTGCGCACGGCGCTGACGCGTGAGACTTGGGAAGCGACGAATGAGTGCTGGATCGAACTGAAGGGCCTGTTAGAAAAGCGCGTCAAGGCAGCCGAACTTCCAGGTGTCATCGACGTGATCAAGCGCAGGGCCGGCCTGATCCGAGGTGCTTTCCACGGCTCCATGCTGCGAAACGAACTCTATAACTTCGCGCGCATCGGCACATTCATCGAGAGGGCCGACAACACCAGCCGGATCCTTGACGTTAAATACTACGTGCTTCTGCCATCGGTATCGCAGGTCGGTTCGTCCGTCGACAACATTCAATGGGAATCGATCCTGCGCTCCGTGTCGGCGCACCGCGCCTATAGCTGGGCCTACGATGGCGAGTACAAATCCGCTAACATTGCCGATTTTCTGATCCTCAATGGTCAGATGCCGCGCTCACTTGCCTATTGCTACGAAAAGATCGTCAGCAATCTTGCGTATATTTCGGCAAGCTACGGCGGCGAGCGTCTGGTGGCGCATGATACCGCCGACGCTATCCACCGTTCCCTGAAGGAGCATAATATCAAGGACATCATGGACCGCGGGCTGCACGAATTCCTTGAGGATTTCGTCAACCGCAACAATCAGCTTGGCGCCGAAATCTCCGACGGTTATCGGTTCTATGCGTAAGGGGCGGCGATGAGATTGAAAATCAGCCACACGACGGAATATGTCTACGATGAGCCGGCCAAGTTTTCCTTGCAGCGCTTGCGGTTGACGCCCCCGACAAGCATAGGCCAGGCAGTTTTGAACTGGCGGCTCGACGTTGATGGCGCAAAGCCTGAAGCAAATTACGAAGACCAATATGGCAACCACGTCACCCTGGTCTCTGTCGAAGGAGAGCAGAACACCACCCGCATCACAGCCGAAGGCGAAATCTATACGGAAGACAGAAATGGCATGATGGGCCCCCATGTCGGGTTCTGTCCACTATGGCTTTTCCTCAGAGAAACGTCCCTGACGAAAAGCGGCAAGCTCATCCGCGACCTCGTCAAAAGCGTCCCGCCGGGAGAGGAATTGGCGAGGATGCACGAATTGATGGCTCTGATCCGCGAGAATGTCGATTATCAGCCCGGCGCAAGCACGACAGCAACGACGGCCGAGGAAGCCTTGGAAAAAAAGAGTGGCGTTTGTCAGGACCACGCTCATATTTTCATTGCGGCCGCCCGGACGATAGGGATACCCGCACGCTACGTCTCCGGTTACCTTTTGCTTGAAGAAACGACACAGCAGACAGCGACCCATGCCTGGGCCGAAGCCCATATCACTGGTCTCGGCTGGGTCGGCTTCGATCCGGCCAACAAGATCTGCCCCGACGACCGATATGTGCGTCTGGCCTCCGGGCTGAGTTACAAAGATGCAGCACCTGTCTCGGGTATGCGAATTGGAACACCAGGAGAAACCTTGTCAGTGTCCGTCAGCGTTGAGGGGTCGGAACAGTCTCAAAGCAGCCAAGGGCAGAGCCAATCTCAGAGCTGACGCTCTTGCAGCGACCAAAACTGTGGCGAAGTTCCCACCCCTCAGTCCACCATATCAAGGCGGTTGAGCTACCGAACCATGTGCTCAGAAATAGTGTCCCTGGTCTTCTCAAGGCCTGCGCATCCTGATGCCCGCTAAATGCTGGAAAGCTCAACCACGGCATGGATGACGCGCAGCGCGATAAGCAGCCTTTGAAAAAATGCGCAGCGCCTTTCATCAAAGCGCTGCGCCGTTGTTTTATTTTGCGTTAGCGGAAGATGGATGGGCGCTGCCGCCGACCGCCAATACTGTTAGCCGAAAACCTTGAAGCGAACGGCATCGTCAATAAACGCCTTGTCGCCAAACGGCTGTAAATTCGAACCAAACGGCATCTGGGCGCGCAGCTTCCATGACGGTGGAACGTCCCAGGTCTGCGCGACTTCTGCGTCGACCAGGGGATTGTAATGCTGCAGGCTTGCGCCGATACCGGACTCAGCAAGTGCTGTCCAAACTGCAAACTGCGCCATACCGCTCGACTGCTCTGACCAGATTGGGAAATTATCGGCATAAAGAGCGAACTTTTCCTGCAGTTCCTTGACCACGTCCTGATCTTCGAAGAACAAAATCGTGCCTGCACCGGCGGCAAAACCATTCACGCGCGCTTCGGAGGCTGCAAAAGCATCTTCTGGAACGATCTTACGAAGCGCTTCCTTGACCATCGACCAGAACTTTTCGCTTTCAGCGCCAAACAAGATGACAGCGCGCGAGCTCTGCGAGTTGAAGGACGAAGGCGCATGGCGCACAGCTTCCTTGATGAGATGAGTGACAGCATCTGGCGAAAGTGGGAGGTCTTTGCCGAGAGCATATTGTGTACGGCGCTTCTTGATAACGTCAATCACAGCATTCGTCATGAATTTGATCCTTTCCATATAAGATAAGGGACGCTCCATAGCTTGGGAGGGAGCGATAGGGGCGCAATATAGGGGATTTCTTCCGGTAGACACCCGACGGAGACGGGAAACTGCCGATGGTCGGCAGCATGAAGAAGGGCGCAGCGGAAAAAATCCGATGCGCCCTATGGAAGAAGCTTAAAGCTGCTGGACGGAGATCGTCTCTTCGCTCGCGATCTTCAGCGGGTTCTTCAAGGGCAGGCCGAAATCCGCAGCCTCGATTTCGAAAACGTCGCCTTGCTGCGTCTTGATGCCATCGGCAAAAGACAGCGTTGCCGTGCCGAACATGTGAACATGGACATCGCCGGGAACGCGGAAGAGATCGTACTTGAAGTGGTGATATTCCAAGTTGGCGAAGGTGTGGGACATGTTGGCTTCGCCTGACAGGAAGGGCTTTTCGAACAAGACTTCGCTGCCGCGGCGAATACGCGATGTTCCCCTAATGTCTTCAGGAGCCGCACCGATGCGGATCTCAGGACCGAAGCTTGCCTGTCGCAGCTTGGAATGCGCGAGGAACAGATAGTTCTGGCGCTCCGTGACGTGGTCAGAAAACTCATTTGAAAGTGCAAAGCCGATGCGGAACGGCTGTCCCTTGTCGGAGATCACGTAGATGCCAGCCATTTCAGGCTCTTCACCGCTATCAAGCGCGAAAGATGGCGAGACGAGAGGCTGGCCAGCGGCAACGGCTGCATAACCGTTACCTTTGTAGAACCATTCCGGCTGCACACCCTTTTCGCCAGGCTTCGGCTTGCCGCCTTCGAGGCCCATGCGGAACATTTTCATCGAGTCCGTTAGCGTTTCCGCGTCGGCTTCGCTTGCTTTTTTATGCATGGAATCACGCGTCGCAGCCGAGCCGAGATGCGTCAGACCGGTTCCGGTCAAGTGAAGGTGGGCTGCATCCGGATGGCTAATGGGGGTCAGGAACCGGCCCTCGGCATAGGCGGCCCCCAGATCGACGACATCGCCAAAACCATGGGCCTTGATGACCTCGATGAGCGACTTGCCGCCATTGGCAGCTTCCATAGCAAGTGCGTAAACGCTCTTGGCACCTTTAACGAGATGGGCGGCCTGGCCCACTTCACGAACGACGACTTGAAGCTCTCCGTTCGATCCTTTGATCTGAGATATAAGCACGTTTCTGTCCTCTTGAATCCATTGGGGCATCATCTGGACCTAGGAGGGAGCCTTCCGATCGAGTCGGCTCACATCGCCCATGCCGCCTTAGAGAATAAGGGGCCGCCAAAACAGCCCCTTCCAAGCCTTAGCCTTTGTTCTTGTTATAGATGTCGAAGAAGACGGCGGCGAGCAGCACGAGTCCCTTGACCATCTGCTGGAAGTCAATGCCGAGACCGATGATCGACATGCCGTTGTTCATGACGCCCATGATGAACGCGCCGATGACGGCACCCGTGATCTTGCCAACGCCACCCGATGCAGATGCACCGCCGATGAAGCAGGCCGCAATCACGTCCAGTTCGAAGCCAACGCCAGCCTTTGGCGTAGCAGAGTTCAGACGTGCTGCCACGATCATGCCGGCAAGACCTGCCAGGACGCCCATGTTAACGAAGGTCAGGAAGCTGAGGCGCTCGGTATTGATGCCGGAAAGCTTGGTCGCCTTTTCATTGCCACCCATTGCATAGATGCGGCGGCCGATCGTGGTGCGGCGCGTCACGAAGCTGTAGATGGCAATCAGCACCAGCATGACGACAAGAACGTTTGGAAGTCCCTTATAGGTGGACAGCTGGTAGCCGAGCCACACAATCGCGCCCATGATGATGACGTTCTGGGCGAGAAAGAAGCTCAAAGGAGCAACATCAATACCGTGGCTCTCGTTCACTTTACGGCGACGCCAGCCAAGAACCAGCAGGATCACGGGAATGAGGATGGTCAAAATGATCGATGTCGAATGCAGCGGCATTCCGGCAACGGTGATCATATCGCCGGGCAGGAAGCCGGTGCTGATGATTTGGAAATCCCGCGGAAACGGACCAATGTTCTTGCCGTCAAGGATGAAGAGCGTCAGCCCGCGGAAGACGAGCATGCCCGCCAAGGTAACGATAAAGGAGGGAATGCGATGATAGGCGATGAAATAGCCCTGCGTTGCTCCGATAACCCCGCCAAGCATGAGGCATAGAAGGCCGGCGAGCACATAGTTCATCTGCCAATTGACGGTAAAGATCGCCGCTAGAGCACCCACAATCGCCACGATCGAGCCGACCGAAAGGTCGATGTGACCGGCGACAATCACCAAAAGCATGCCAAGCGCCATGATGACGATAAATGAGTTCTGCAGCACGAGGTTCGTGAGATTAACCGGTCTGAACAGAACGCCCTGGGTGTAAACCTGGAAGAAGACCATGATCGCCACGAGGGCAATCAGCATGCCATATTCGCGGATGTTGCCACGGATATAATCCATGACGGACATCACGTGGCTCTCCTCGGATGCTGGTGTGTTGACAGGAGTCATTTTATTTTTTCTCCCCTGAGCGCATGATAGCGCGCATGATGCTTTCCTGGCTTGCCTCGCCTTTCGGCAGCTCAGCGACGATGCGTCCTTCGTTCATGACGTAGATGCGGTCGCAGTTTCCGAGGAGCTCCGGCATTTCCGATGAGATCATCAGAACGCCCTTTCCGTCGGCAGCCAGCTGGTTGATGATAGTGTAGATTTCGTATTTCGCGCCGACGTCGATACCGCGCGTCGGTTCGTCCAGGATCAGAACCTCTGGGTTCGAGAACAACCACTTCGACAGGACGACCTTCTGCTGATTGCCGCCTGAAAGGTTGACTGCCTGCTGGAAGATACCAGACGAGCGAATGCGCAACTTCGAACGATAATTCGTCGCGACCTTCGATTCCTTGATGGAATCGATAACCGCGTTGTTCGAAACACCGACAAGATTGGCAAGCGTCGTGTTGTGAACGATCGAGTCGTCCAAGACGAGACCGAGATGTTTTCTATCTTCGGTCACATAGGCCAGTCCGGCATCGATTGCCTTGCGCACAGTGCTGACATCGACGGACTTGCCGTTCATCAGGACGTCGCCTGAAATCTTGTGGCCATAGGAACGGCCGAAAACGCTCATCGCGAACTCGGTACGGCCAGCGCCCATAAGACCCGCGATACCGACGACTTCGCCCTTGCGCACAGTGATGTTGATATCGTGCAGAACCTGACGATCGCGATGCTGCTGATGGAAGGCATTCCAGTTCTTGACTTCAAGTATGGTTTCGCCGATCGGCACGGAGCGTGGCGGATAGCGGTCTTCGAGATCACGTCCGACCATGTTGCGAATGATGACGTCTTCGCTGACTTCCTCGGTGTGACAGTCGAGTGTCTTGACCGTCATGCCGTCGCGCAGAACCGTAATCTGGTCGGCAACTTTTCGCACTTCATTGAGCTTGTGCGTGATGATGATCGACGTCATGCCCTGCTTGCGGAATTCCATGAGCAGGTTGAGCAAGGCGTCGGAGTCTTTTTCGTTGAGCGAGGCGGTCGGCTCATCGAGGATCAGAAGCTTCACGCTCTTGGACAGCGCCTTGGCGATTTCGACCAGCTGCTGCTTGCCGACGCCGATATCGGTCACCAACGTCTCTGGCGATTCCCGAAGGCCTACCTTTCCAAGCAGCTGACGCGTGCGATTGAACGCTTCTTCCCACTTGATGACGCCTTTGGTGGCCACTTCATTTCCGAGGAAGATATTTTCAGCGATGGACAACATCGGCACCAGGGCAAGTTCCTGGTGAATGATCACGATGCCGATATCTTCGGAATCCTTCAAAGCCTTGAAGTTGCGAACTTCGCCTTCATAGGCAATCTCGCCTTCATAGGTTCCGGCAGGATAAACACCTGACAGGACCTTCATCAGCGTGGATTTACCGGCGCCGTTTTCGCCTACCAATGCGTGGATTTCACCCTGCTTGACCTTCAGATTGACGTTGGACAGCGCCTTAACGCCTGGAAACGTCTTGGTGATATTCCGCATTTCGAGGATTGTATTGGTCATGTTCTCTTAATCCAGCGCCGCCTAGCCCAAGGCTGGAGCGGCGATCAATGGAATCGGGGCCGACGCTTTGAAGCACCGGCCCCTCGTTTGTTTATTACTTCAGCTGGTCAGCCTTGTAGTAGCCGCTTTCTACGAGAACCTTCTCGTAGTTCGACTTATCAACAGCAACTGGCGTCAGCAGGTAGGACGGAATGACCTTCACACCGTTGTCGTAGGTCTTGGTGTCGTTGACTTCAGGCTGCTTGCCTTCCATCAGCGCGTTGACCATGCCAACCGTAACCTTTGCAAGTTCGCGGGTGTCCTTGAAGATCGTCGAATGCTGTTCGCCAGCAATGATCGACTTCACGGAAGGAACTTCAGCGTCCTGACCGGTAACGATCGGAAGCGGCTGGTCAGGCGTACCGTAACCAACGCCCTTCAGCGACGAAATGATACCAATCGAAAGACCGTCGTAAGGCGACAGAACGGCATTGACCTTGGCATCGGTGTAGTAAGCCGACAGGAGGTTATCCATGCGAGCCTGAGCCGTTGCCGGGTCCCAACGAAGCGTACCGACCTTGTCCATGCCGGTCTGGCCGGACTTTACGACGAGCTTGCCGCTGTCGATGTATGGCTGCAGAACAGACATCGCGCCATCATAGAAGAAGAAGGCGTTGTTGTCGTCCGGCGAACCGCCGAAGAGCTCGATGTTGAACGGGCCCTTGCCGTCCTTCAGCTTCAGGCCATCGACGATGGACGTTGCCTGCAGGACGCCAACCTTGAAGTTGTCGAAGGTTGCGTAATAGTCGACATTCGGTGAATTACGGATCAGACGGTCATATGCGATGACCTTGATGCCGGCATCGTGCGCCTTCTGCAATACGTCGGACAGCGTGGTGCCGTCGATGGAAGCGATAACAAGAACCTTGACGCCCTTCGTTACCATGTTTTCGATCTGCGAAAGCTGGTTCGGAATATCGTCGTCTGCATACTGCAGATCAGTCGTATAACCGGCAGCCTGGAGCTGCTTGACGATGTTATTACCGTCGTCGATCCAGCGTGCAGACGACTTGGTTGGCATAGCAATACCAACCGAACCCTTGTCCTGCGCCATCGCAGGAACGACCATTGAAGCAACGCCAAAGGCCGCTGCAGCCATCAACGAGATAATGGATTTCATTTCTCTCTCCCTTGTTAATTACGGAGACGCGAAACCGCCCGCCCCAACTGTGGCAGGTTCCGTCTTGGATTCTTACTTCAGCTTGGTGAGAAAGAAGTAGATCTCCTCCACGATCCCACGCGTCGTGCGCCGTCCAGCACACGGCGGCAAACTGGTATGGATTCCCATAACTGTCAAATAGAATAACTAGCTAAGGCCATAACAAATTTGATATACGGTTAAAAAGTATTACTTTTGAGGGTGCGCAGTTGGGAGGCTGCAACCATGGCGTTAGATGAATCGGGTATGAGTGGCAGTCTTATCGACCTAGAATCCGAGAGATTCGGCAATGATCCGCTTCTGCGATCAGGATTGAAATTGAATCATCTGAGGATGATCATCGCAATCGAAGATAGCGGCCAAATATCGGCTGCAGCTGAACTTCTCAACATTTCACAGCCCGCTGCATCGCGCATGCTGTCGGAGATGGAGGCCGTCATGAAGGCCCCGCTTTGCGAGCGGCTGGCCCGAGGCGTGGAACTGACGACATTCGGTTCGGCACTGGCCAGACGCGCCCGGAAAATCATGCTGGAACTGCGTGAGGCCAACCGTGAAATCACCGAGTTGAAGACCGGAAAAGGCGGGGCAGTTTACGTCGGCGCAGTCACCGCCCCCGCCATGAGCCTCGTTGTGCCCGTCATCGATAAGGTTCGCCGCGCCTTCCCCGGCATCGAGGTCAATATCGATATCGAGACCAGCAATGTGCTTGCTCGTGAGCTTCTTGCCGCCCGTCAGGACTTTATCATCGGCCGTGTTCCCGAAGATCTGAACCCGCGCTTGTTCGATGCGCGTGAAATAGGTGTGGAAAAAGCCTGTCTGATTGTGCGCAACGGCCATCCGCTGTTATTGCAACAGCGCGTTTCGATGGAAGATCTTGCCGGGCGAGACTGGGTCTTCCAGCCCCCAGGCACATTGCTGAGGCGCACGCTGGAGGATCTTTTCCTCAAGAACGACGTTCCGCTACCAAACAATATCGTGAACACGTCCTCTCTTCTGTTCACCTGTGCTCTGGTCTGCGCCACAGATGCGATCGCCCCCATCGCCGTCGATGTCGCCGAGTTCCTGACCGGTCAAAGTTCTCGCGCCTCGGAAGTGCGGGTTTTGCCGATCGATTTCGACATTTCCGTCAAGCCTTACAGCCTGATCACCGTGCGCGAGCGCGCGCTGCCGCCCAGCGCCCGTCTCCTTTATGATTTGATCGTCAAGGAAAGCCAGAGCCGCGACGCCGAACGCAGGCAGGCGATGATCAACCAGTTGGCAGGCTGAAGAGGCTCACAAGCCTCGCACTACGTTCATGGTGAAAAGGTTGCCCTGACAGAATTTTACGGGAGAGCCGTTGCATGCTGTTGGGCCGCACGCCCTTTCAATCCGTTCTCGACAGGCTGGACGCTGAAAACGAGGAGCAAGCCGACGGCGAAGCCTCCTCGTTTTCTCGCATTCAGGGCCTGGGCAGCGGATTTGCGGTTGAGCAACCGTGCCTCAGCGTGCAATCGAGCCGCCGGCCCGATCAGGATTATGTGGATAACCTGCTGGACGTCATGCCAGCAGAGGCTATCGATCTTGAGAAACCTGCCGAAGAACCCCCTGCCCCGCAAATGCCGGAGCATCTCAATCACATCACGCTTGAGGAAATTGAGGCCGAACTTGCAATCAGCGCAGAAGATACGGTCCAAAGCCTCGGCGATAAGCGCCGTCATTTTGCCAAGACCAACCATCCAGACAGCGTTCATGCCGACTTTCGGCCTAATGCAACGATCCGCATGACGATTGCCAACAGTCTGATCGACAAAGCCCTGCGCAGGCTCGCTTACTGACTCATTCCGATGTCTGGTCGTTCGAGAGTGTCGCATCCTCTTCAGGCTGCGGCTTGTACGTAATGACGAGCATATAAAGCGCGTAGACGCCGCAGGCCCCGGACAAGACCGCCCACAACGGATCTCCTCCGAAGATCTCGACCAAGCACCAAGCAAAGCAGACTGCAATGATGGAAAGTCGAACCCAAAGGTGGCGATAGACAGGATGTTTCGGGTCGATGAGCTGCATTGTGCCTCCGCGTGCAAGGAGCGGGACCATACAGGATTGTGCCTTTTATAAAAGTCCCTAGGCGATCTCAGCTTGACGAGTAAGTCCTGATTCATATCAATCGCCGACGGGCTGGATGCGTCTGTCAGACGGTAAAACGAAGCTTGACGCAAGCCTTGGAAAATGGAATGAAAATTCCATTCGATTTTCTATTCGGTTCATTTGTTCCGCATGCAGGGAGGAAGTAATGACTGTCAGATTTGGCCTTCTCGGTGCAGGTCGCATCGGTAAAGTACACGCGCGCGCCGTGACGGGAGATGCAAATGCCAAGCTGGTGGCTGTTGCAGACGCCTTCCCGGAGGCAGCGAATGCGATTGCGAAACAATATGGATGTGAAGTTCGCAGCATCGAAGCCATTGAAACCGCAACGGATATCGATGCGGTGGTTATCTGCACGCCTACGGACACGCACGCCGACCTGATCGAGCGCTTCGCGCGCGCCGGCAAGGCAATATTCTGCGAAAAGCCTGTCGATCTCGACCTTGAACGCGTCAAGTCCTGCATCAAGGTCGTTGAAGAGACCAAGGCAAAGCTGATGGTTGGCTTCAATCGCCGTTTCGACCCGCACTTTATGGCGGTCAAGAAGGCGATTGACGACGGCCGGATCGGCGACGTTGAAATGGTGACGATCACCTCGCGCGACCCTGGCGCCCCACCGGTCGATTACGTCAAGCGCTCCGGCGGCATTTTCCGCGACATGACCATCCACGATTTCGATATGGCGCGCTTCCTTCTCGGCGAGGAGCCGGTATCCGTTCTTGCAACGGCAGCCGTTCTTGTCGACAAGGCGATTGGGCAAGCCGGCGATTACGACAGCGTCTCTGTCATCCTGCAAACTAAATCCGGTAAGCAGGCGATCATTTCAAACTCGCGCCGCGCGACATATGGCTATGATCAGCGGATTGAAATTCACGGTTCAAAAGGCATGGTTGCAGCGGAAAACCAGCGGGCTGTCTCCATCGAAATCGCCAATGGCGATGGCTATACACGCCCACCGCTCCACGACTTCTTTATGACCCGCTATGTCGAGGCCTATGCGAACGAAATTGCAGGCTTCATTGCTGCAATCGAACAGGGCGCTGCCATCACACCGACTGGAACCGATGGGCTGAAAGCACTGGCACTGGCCGATGCCGCCCTTCGCTCCGTCAAGGAAGGCAAGCTGATCGCGGTTTAAGCCAAAGTGCCGATCAAATATTTGAAGTTCACGCCGCGCTTTTCATCGAGCGCGGCGTTTTTCANTGGAACCGATGGGCTGAAAGCACTGGCACTGGCCGATGCCGCCCTTCGCTCCGTCAAGGAAGGCAAGCTGATCGCGGTTTAAGCCAAAGTGCCGATCAAATATTTGAAGTTCACGCCGCGCTTTTCATCGAGCGCGGCGTTTTTCATTCTTAGTGCTTTTTGCCGCCAAACCTATCCGGACGACAACGCGCCCGCCATGACGATGCTGCGGTCCATCTCCGCAAACGCGTGACGCAGATGTCCCTGATAAACGAGATTGCGCTCATCGGCCGCGATCTGAATTTCCGGCAGGCCGGACAAGCGGCCGATATGCGACTGAGCAAATCCCTCTTCCACGCCACGCCGCATCAGATCGTAGTACCGGGTGCCTACGCCTGTGATGACGACCGGCATCGGCTCCGTCAGGCTTAGCAGCCGCGACAGACCGTTCCCGAGGGCCAAGCCGGCCTGACGAAATGCAAAGCCGGCCATTCGGTCACCCTGTCTTGCGCGCTGCGCAATCTTGTCCATCTCCGATAAGGGCACGAACTTGGCAGGGATCGTGTCGAGCCGCACCTCGAATGCAGTGCGCAAGATCGCATAAAAGCCAGCATAGGCCTCGACACATCCGCGGGCGCCGCAGCGGCATAGCGCACCATCAGGCTGATGCATCATATGGCCGAAGTTAGATGCGGTCAGGTCCATCTCGCCAAGTGGCGTCATGCGAGCAATCCCGAGCCCGATGCTGTGGCCGAGGGAAAGCGCCGCGAGCGCATAATGCTTGTGCGAATGGCGCTTCTCCTCCTCTTCGCCAAGTGCGGCTGCGACCAGAAGAGTCTCATTGGCCAGCATGACCCGGCCTTTCCATCGACTTTTCAGGCCTGCGTCGAAATCGATTCGGTCCGCGCCGAAAATGGGCGACCAGAGCAAAATGGGGCGCGTCTTGTCGACCAGGCCCTTGCTACTGATGGAAATGATCAAAAGCTTGTCGCGCTCTATCCGGGACCGTTCGGCGAGCCGCTCCAGGCCCTGGCCGATGACTTCCAGGAAAAGCCCTGCCCCGGCGGGATCGTGCGAACGCTGCTCGTTGAAGCGGTCGATCAGCCGGCCGGAATAATCGACAAGGGAATATTCGACGCCGTCGGAGGTGATGATCACAACCGCCAGATAAGCACAGTCTCGCCGCTGACGAAGAAGCACGCGTGGCCTGCCGCGCCCACCGGCCGGCTGCTGCTCCGACTTCTCGATAATGCCGGCCGTTTCAAGATCGGCCGTAATGGCGGACACGGTTGCAGACGACAGGCCAGTATGATCGGACACATCGGTATGCGCCAACGCGCCATGGCGTCGCAAGGCCGCCAGAACGAGAAGGCTGTTGCGCTGCCTGATGAGCTCGGTGCTCGATTTGGCCAGCATGGAGTGCCAGAACCTTTCTGCATTTCGTCTAAAATGAGGCCGTTGACAGCCTCCAAATTCTCTGCCAGTTAATTTCTCGACTGTCGAGAAAATAATAATTTCTCTGAACAGCGGGAGCAGCGGCCGGAGGAGGCATTGGCCCCGGCTGCCATATCAATTGGGAGGACATGATGAAGTCTGTTTTGAAACTGATGGCCGGCGCGGCCGTCTTGGTGAGCCTGCACACGGTTGCTATGGCCAAGGACATGGTGGTCGGCGTTTCCTGGTCTAACTTCCAGGAAGAGCGTTGGAAGACGGACGAAGCCGCCATCAAGAAGGCTTTGGAAGCCAAAGGCGCAAAGTACATTTCCGCTGACGCACAGTCTTCCGCCAGCAAGCAGCTGACCGACATCGAGTCGCTGATTTCCCAGGGCGCGAATGCGATCATCGTTCTTGCGCAGGACTCGAGCGCCATCGCGCCTGCCATCGAGAAGGCCGCTGATGAAGGTATTCCGGTCGTCGGCTATGACCGCCTGATCGAGAACAAGGATGCCTTCTACATCACCTTCGACAACAAGGAAGTCGGCCGCATGCAGGCCGAAGGCGTCTACAAGGTCAAGCCGGAAGGCAACTACGTCTTCATCAAGGGCTCGTCATCCGACCCGAATGCAGACTTCCTCTTCGCAGGTCAAATGGAAGTGCTGAAGAAGGCGATGGATGCTGGCAAGATCAAGAATGTCGGCGAAGCTTATACCGACGGCTGGTTGCCGGAAAATGCTCAGCGTAACATGGAGCAGTTCCTGACTGCCAACAACAACAAGGTCGACGCCGTCGTCGCCTCGAACGATGGCACCGCAGGCGGTGCAATCGCTGCTCTCGACGCGCAGGGCCTCGCCGGCTCCGTACCGGTCTCGGGTCAGGACGCCGACAAGGCAGCTCTTAACCGCATCGCGCTCGGCACGCAGACCGTGTCGATCTGGAAGGATAGCCGTGAACTCGGCAAGCGTGCCGCTGAAATTGCACTCGATCTCGCCAAAGGCACGACCATGGACAAGATCAAGGGCGTGACGACTTTTGACGGCGGCCCGAAGCACGTCAAAATGCAGTCGGTCTTCCTGAAGCCGATTGCCATCACCAAGGACAACCTCGACGTCGTCATCAAGGCTGGCTGGATCAGCAAGGCTGAAGCCTGCCAGGGCGTCAAGGCAAAGAGCATCAAGGCCTGCGATTGATGGCTTGAAGAGCGCTGCGACGGTCTCCGTCGCAGTGCATTGTTGCCGTTAGGCCCCGGCATCCAGGTAACACTTGGTTCGGATGCAGAGGCGCGGCACCTTGATTGGTAATTCCGCATCAACATGGACAGGCGCTCGAAAGCGAGCCCTCTTCGCCCGGGTCAAGGGCAATAAAAGCGTCTGAGTATCCAAAAGGACAACCTCGTCCCAGCGGAAGCTCGCAAGGGAACTGGCACAGCGATGACCGACATGGTGAATACAACGACAACAAGCGGACCGAGAACCGCCGAAGCCGGGCTGATCACCCGCTTCTTCCGCGCGACCGAGATCGACACGCGCCTCTTGGGAATGGTCGGCGCCCTGTTGATCATCTGGATCGGCTTCCACTTCATGACAGGTGGGCTGTTTCTCACGCCCCGCAACCTTTGGAATCTTTCCGTTCAAACGACCGATATCGCCATCATGACCACGGGCATGGTGCTGGTCATCGTCACGCGCAATATCGACCTTTCTGTCGGCTCGATGCTGGGTCTTTGCGCCATGATCATGGGCGTCATGCAGGCAAAGGTCTTACCTGAGCTGATCGGCTTCGACAATTCCGCAACCTGGTTCATCACGCTGATTGTCGGGATTGCCGCTGGCGCCCTGATCGGCTGCTTCCAGGGGCTCATCATTGCTTTTCTCAACGTGCCGTCCTTCATCGTAACGCTCGGCGGTTTGCTGGTCTGGCGCGGCGCAACCTGGCTCGTCACCAGCGGTCAGACCGTTGCCCCCATGGATCAGACCTTCCGCATCATGGGCGGCGGGGCTGAAGGCTCGATTGGCGCGACCTGGAGTTGGATCGTCGGCATCATTGCCTGCCTCTTCGTCATCGGCGGTATTTTGAACGCGCGCCGTCAGCGCAAGCGCTTCGGTTTCCCGCAGCGCCCGGTCTGGGCGGAGTATTTTCTGGTGATCCTCTCCTGCGTGCTGATCCTTGGCGCGATCTGGATCGCCAACAGCTATTACTGGCCAATCAATATTGCTCGCAGATATGCCGAGGCTAACAATATTCCTTGGCCGGAGACCGGGCTCGATATCCCCTACGGGATCGCCGTCCCTGTCCTGATTACCATCGTCGTCGGCATTGTCATGACGTTCATATCAACGCGCCTTCGCTTCGGCCGTTACGTGTTCGCTATTGGCGGCAACCCGGAAGCCGCAGAACTTGCCGGCATCAAGACGCGCTGGGTTACGGTACGCATTTTCACGCTGATGGGCATTTTATGCGCGATTGCCGGCGCAATTTCCACAGCTCGCCTCAACGCGGCGACCAATGCGCAGGGTACGCTGGATGAGCTTTACACGATCGCGGCAGCCGTTATCGGCGGCACGTCGCTTGCGGGCGGCACCGGCACCATTGCCGGCGCTATGCTGGGTGCACTCGTCATGCAGTCGCTCCAATCAGGCATGGTGCTAGCGCATGTCGATACACCGCTGCAAAGCATCGTCGTCGGCGCCGTGCTCGTCGTGGCCGTCTGGCTCGACACCGTCTATCGCGCCCGCGCCAAGTAACAGATCAAGAGGAACATACCCATGACCGACCAGTCTATTTCGGCGGGCACCCAGACGCCTCTTGTCGAGATGAAGAATATCTCGATCTCTTTCGGCGGCATCCACGCCGTGGACAATGCCTCGATCAACCTTTACCCCGGTGAAGTCGTGGCCCTGCTTGGCCATAACGGTGCCGGCAAGTCGACACTGATCAAAATCCTGTCCGGAGCCTATAAGCGCGACACGGGCGATATCATGATCAACGGCGAGCCCGCCGATATCAAGAACCCGCGCGATGCGAAAAAATATGGCATCGAGACGATCTATCAGACCCTTGCCGTCGCCGACAACGTCGATGCCGCCGCCAACCTTTACCTCGGCCGGGAACTGAGGACGCGGTGGGGCACTTTGGACGATGTTGCAATGGAAGCATCGACGCGCGAAGTGATGGGACGTCTCAATCCCAATTTCAAACGCTTCAAGGAGCCGGTCAAAGCGCTGTCCGGTGGCCAGCGGCAATCGGTGGCGATCGCTCGCGCGATCCTGTTCAACGCCCGCATCCTGATCATGGACGAACCGACAGCCGCTCTTGGTCCGCAGGAAACCGCGCAGGTTGGCGAACTGATCAAGCAGTTGAAGAAGGAAGGGATTGGCATTTTCCTGATCAGCCATGACATTCATGACGTCTTCGATCTCGCCGACCGCGTCACGGTCATGAAGAATGGCCAGGTCGTGGGACAGGCCCGCACAGAGGATGTCACCAAGGATGAAGTGCTCGGCATGATCATTCTCGGCAAGGTTCCGCCCGGCGCCATTCCAGGCCCCGGCGCCATGAAAGTGGCCTGATCTTTGGAGGCGGCGTCCTCAGCCGCCTCCTTCTTCATTTGACTTCAAAGCTTGGAGAGGAACCTCTCTGCGCTTTTTCGATAGTCATGACGCTTTTCCTGGCTCATGCGGCGCCATGCCGAATAGATCGGTCGCAGGCGATTGTTGCGACCAAGCTTGTCTTCGTTGCGGGCTATGAAATCCCAGTAGAGCGCATTGAACGGACAGGCACCCTCACCTGTCTTCTTCTTGACGTCATAACGGCATTCGCCGCAGTAATCGGACATCTTGTCGATATAGTTTCCACCACCGGCATAAGGCTTGCTGCCCAGGAAGCCGCCATCGGCAAACTGGCTCATGCCGATCACATTCGGTAGCTCCACCCATTCATAGGCGTCGGCATAGACTTCGAGGTACCATTCATGCACCTCGCGCGGATTGATGCCGGCCAACATGGCAAAATTGCCTGTTATCATGAGCCGCTGGATGTGGTGGGCATAGGCATGCCGGATCGTATCCCTAATGGTGATCGACAGGCAGTTCATATCGGTCTCGCCTGTCCAGTAAAAATCCGGAAGCGATCGCTTGGCTTTGAAGAAGTTCCCTTCGGTATAATCAGGCATTTTCAACCAATAGACTCCGCGCATGAACTCTCGCCACCCGATGATCTGGCGAATGAAGCCCTCGGCCGAATTCAACGGCACCTGTCCTTCGTGATAAGCGCGCTCGACGGCGCGGCAGACAGACAATGCATCGAGGAACCCGATATTGATGTAAAAGGACAGGAGAGAGTGATTGAGGAACGGCTCGCGGGAAATCATCGCGTCCTGCTTCGCGCCGAAATCCTTCAGGAAGGTCTCGATGAAATGATCGAGTACCGCTTCGGCGTCTTGGCGCGTCACCGCGAAATTGAAATCCTCCAGGCTGCCAATATTGTTGTCGAAGCGGCTGGCGACGAGGGAAAGCACATCGTTGGTCACTTTATCCGGTTTGAAGTCGAGATGCCGCGGCTGGAAGAGATCGGGATTGGCAGGTTCGCGATTTTCGCTGTCGAAGTTCCAGCGCCCACCTTCCGGCTCATCGCCGTTCATCAACAGTCCCGTCTTGCGTCGCATCTCGCGATAGAAGAATTCCATCCGCAACTGTGTCTTATCGCCTGCCCAGGAGCGGAATTCCTCATGCGAGCAGATAAAGCGGCGATCGGGTAGAACATCGACGGGACAGCCGAGGTTCTGTTCCCAGCCCCGCATCATTTCCATGACCCGCCACTCGCCGGCCTCGGTGACCCGAACGCGCTGCGGCTTCAGGCGAGCGGCAGCGCGCTCGGCCTCGCCGGTGAACGATCCACTATTGCCGTCGTCGTCAAGATGCACATAGGTAACCTTGAAGCCGCGATCTTTCAATTCCTTGGCGAAATGGCGCATCGCCGAGAAGATGAAGGCGATCTTTCGCTTATGGTGGCGCACATAGGTAGCCTCCTCCATGACCTCGCACATCAGGATGTGATCATGCGCCGGATCGGCACCCTGAAGGCTTGTGATGTCCAGCGAGAGCTGATCGCCAAGAATAAGGATGAGATGACGTACCGCTACCATTCGATGGCGGTTCCGTCATAAGCGAAAAACCCGCCGCTTTGCTCTGCCGTCAGCCGATCGAGGACCGACAGCATGGCAGTCGCCGACTGCGCAGGCTTTTGACGCTCCTTGCCCGAACAATAAGCATCCGACAGGCGCGTCTCGACGGTCCCAGGATGAAAAGCGGCAATGACGGACTGGCGATGCGTTCGTGCCGCCTCACGCGACACCGTGCGCACGATCTGGTTGAGGGCCGCCTTGGAGGCGCGATAGGAAATCCAACCTCCCAGATGATTGTCCCCAATCGAACCGACACGGGCTGAGAGAGTGGCAAACAGCGAACGTTGGTTGCGGTTCAAAAGTGGCAGGAAGTGTTTGAAGAGAAGCGCAGGCCCAATGGCATTGACCGCAAACTGGCGCGCCATTGCCTCGGCGTCCAAGGCCTTGATCGTTTTCTCAGGCGGCACGCCTTCGATGATAAGTGCGCCTGTTGCATCGAAGATGAGATCGAAGGGTCCCTCCCCTTTCAGATCATCGGCCGCCCGCTCGATCGAGCCCGGCACCGTCAGATCGAAGCCGGCCGAGGTCTTGCGCGATAGTCCCACCGCATTGCCGCAGCGCGGATCGCTGGCAAGTTCGGCCAGAACAGCCGATCCAATCCCGCCGCTCTCGCCAACGACCAACGCACGATACCCATCCGCCAGTGTTTCCATCCGCCTGCTCCCGCGCGTGCTGTTTTTCTCGACAACGATACGCCTAAGCCGCACGCATGGTTCATGCACCCAATCAAATTTCCTCATGAGCCGCTCGATAGGCATTGATGCGGCCGCCGATCTGGGCTAACAACCACCCATCGGACAAAGCGAGTCATCGCTTAGGGCATGCACCCGTAGCTCAGCTGGATAGAGTGTTGGATTCCGATTCCAAAGGTCACAGGTTCGAATCCTGTCGGGTGCGCCATTTCTCCAAATGTCCAACCCGGATACATAGGTAACAATCTGTTCCTAAGACATAGGTAACAACCTCGTGCCGAACGGGTTGTCGATGGTTTGCAAAGTCCTCTGTTCCAAGTCGATATATCCGAGATC